>CALHKJ010000216.1 GCA_938033975.1 uncultured Saprospiraceae bacterium
TCACAGCAAGTTTTGCTTCTCTCACAAAGGTATTATCCTTCGAGGACATCTCTAAAAATATATTGTTATCATCTACAATAATAATTGGAGGATAGCTTTGTTCTTGTTCTAAGGATGAAATTTCCGTACCTGGATCCTTAGGTACTAAAAAAGATTTTACAAAAAGAGGAATCCCATCTACTTGCATAGGTTTGATGGTTTTAGGATGGATCACCTTTGCACCATAATAGGTCATAGCCAATGCTTCCGAATAGCTTAATTTAGAAAGCAGTTGTGCTTGCTCGTTGATAGCTGGATCAGCATTCATTACACCTGGCACATCTTTCCATACCGTCATGCTATTTGCCGAAAGGCAGCTTGCAAAAATAGCTGCCGAAAAATCGGAACCCTCCCTACCTAAAGTTGTCGTGAAATTTTCAGAAGTACAGCCAATAAACCCTTGCGTAACTAACATTTTACCTGCCTCCAATTTAGGCTTACATTCTTTTTGAATCAAGTTCTTAGATTGTTCCCAATCAACTGATGCATTACGATGCTTATTATCAGTTTTGATTAAACCGCGAGCATCTATCCATTCTGAATCTATACCCAACTGATGTATCACTGCTTGCAATATCCTGGAGGATGCTAATTCTCCGACAGATACTATTTGATCATAAATATAATTGTAAGGATCTTCTGAGGGAACTTCAATCATCCATTCAATCTCAACAAAAATATCATTGAGCTCAGTCTTGATATGGGATGATAATTCAGGTGACAAAATCTTATCACAAACTTCATAATGACTTCTTTTTATTGCTCCCAACACTTCGAAAGCTTGCGCCGTTTTGTTATCCACATACAACTGGACTATTTGCTCCATCGCATTGGTTGTTTTCCCCATGGCAGAAACGACAATCAAACAAGATTTATCAAGGTTTTCTTTGATAATTTTCGCCACATTTTCTATTCTTTCAGCATCTTTTATTGAAGCCCCTCCAAATTTGTGTATGTACATCCTATTCCAGCTTAATTAAATTTTGTTGGTCGTAAAAATAGCTAATATTTGTTACATTTGACTACCTGAAAATAATGGGAGAAGAGTTTCAAATAGCATTGCAATTATTGGTTATAGGAATGATAACAGTCATTACCATTCTTTTGTTTGTTGTGCTTGCAGCAAATGTCCTAATCAAATTGGTAAATAAGTATGGGCCAGAACCTGTAGTTGTTAAAAATAGCTCAAAAACTTCTCAAAAAATTGATCAAAAAAACCTTGTTGTTATAACGGCAGTTGTTGATCATATCACTCAGGGCAAAGGGGTCATTAAGGTAATTAAAAAGGCAAATTAAAAATTTGAATTGATGGGTAGAGAAATAAAACTTGCTTTGGTATATCGTGACATGTGGCAATCTTCTGGTAAGTATATGCCTAGAGTAGATCAACTTACACGTGTCGCAGGTCCAATCATTGACATGGGATGTTTTGCAAGAGTTGAAACAAACGGTGGAGGATTTGAACAAATAAATCTTTTGTTTGGTGAAAATCCAAACAAGTCTGTCCGCGAATGGACACAAGCCTTTAATGATGCTGGAATCCAAACTCAAATGCTAGAGCGTGGACTGAATGGAATTAGAATGAGTCCAGTCAGTAAAGATCTCAGGAAGCTCATGTTCAAACTGAAAAAAATCCAAGGAACAGATATTTCTAGATCATTCGATGGATTAAACAATCCTCAAAATCTTGAGCTATCGTTTCAGTATGCGAAAGAAGGAGGAATGATTGCTCAAGGAGCATTATCTCTTACCCACTCTCCTCTTCATACTGTCGATTACTATATCAAACTTGCAGATCAATATATTGAGAAAGGTGCTCAAGAAATTTGTATTAAGGATATGGCCGGGATAGGAAGACCTGTTTCTATAGGAAAGATTGTCAAGGGCATAAAAGATAGACATCCAAATATTTTGGTGCAATACCATGGTCACTCAACCACAGGCTTTTCAATTGTATCCTCTTTAGAAGCTGCCAGAAATGGTGCAGACATCATCGATGTTGGTATGGAACCCCTATCCTGGGGTACTGGTCACGCCGATTTATTGGCCGTGCACGAAATGTTGAAAGATGCCGGCTTTAGTTTGCCTGACATCAACTTCAATGCTTACATGGAAGTGAGGGCCTTGACACAAGAATTTATTGACGACTTTTTGGGCTACTACATCAATCCAAAGAATAGATCAATGAACTCTCTATTGATTGGACCTGGATTGCCTGGAGGGATGATGGGAAGTCTTATGGCTGACCTTGCCAATAACCTCAAGTCATTAAACAAATGGTTGGCAAAAAACAACAAAGAACTCTTGACACAAGATGGCCTATTGACTTTGCTGTTCGAAGAAGTTAAACATGTGTGGCCGAGATTAGGATATCCACCATTGGTGACACCATTCAGTCAATACGTCAAAAACGTTTCTATGTTTAACGTGATGGCGCAGGTGAAAGGTAAACCAAGATGGACCATGATAGATGAAAATACTTGGGGAATGATCCTAGGTCAGTCTGGACAATTATTAGGAGAATTGGCTCCAGAGATTATGGATTTAGCTGAGATGCAGCAAAGATCTTTTTATACAGGTAATCCTCAAGACTTATATCCAGATGTGCTTCCAGAGTTCCGTCAAAAAATGAAAGAAAAAGGCTGGGATACAGGACCAAATGATGAAGAATTATTTGAATACGCAATGCATCCGGAGCAATATGAAGCCTACAAGAGTGGAAAAGCAAAGGCTGACTTCGAAGCAGATCTTGCAAAAAGAAAAGCTGCCAAAGAAGGCGGTGGGCAAGCTGCAGCAGTTGCTCCAGTACCAGTTGGTGGATCAGCTAGCAATGCTCCAATGCCAAAGTCTTTGGTGATTAATGTAGATGGACAAAATTATAATGTCAATATAGAATATCCCGATCAAGCCAATACAGAAACGAAAGCTGTCGCAGCTGCCCCAGTAAAAAGCAACGGCCAAACAAGTGGTGAATTTGTGCTTGCGCCATTGGAAGGTAAGTTTTATCTGACTAGAGATAGCAATGATACAGCTGTCAAAGTTGGAGATAAGGTAAACAAAGGTGATACTGTCGCCTATGTAGAATCCATGAAGGTGATCAACGCAATTACCAGCCCTTTTGCAGGGACTGTATCCGAAATAATGGTTAACCATGGTGATGATATTGAAGAAGATGATAAATTGATCGTGATAAGCTAAACAATGGAATTTTTAAGCAAGTTGTATGAGATGAGTGCCTTTGATGAGCTGGTGGTAACACCAACTTATTTACTCATGATATTGATTGCATTCTTGCTTTTATATCTAGGTATATTCAAAAAATACGAACCCTTACTTTTAGTTCCTATTGGTTTTGGTGTGCTCTTGGCAAATTTCCCAACGGGTGATATGGCGGTAATTCAAAATCTAGATTCCGACTATTCTATTTTTAAGGTGGCAAAAGACTATGGCATAATGAATATGCTGTATTACACTTTGATAAAGACAGGACTGCTTCCACCTTTGATATTTTTAGGTGTCGGAGCGATGACGGATTTTGGACCGATGTTGCGTAACCTTAGATTGGCATTTTTTGGCGCTGCTGCGCAAATAGGGATATTTACAGTTTTGTTTGGCGCTATTGCTATCGGCTTTTCGCCTCAAGAAGCTGGCGCATTGGGAATCATTGGTGGTGCCGATGGCCCAACAGCCATTTATACGGCGAATGAGTTAGCACCTCATATGCTAGGACCCATTGCAATTGCAGCTTACTCATATATGGCTTTAGTGCCTGTGATCATTCCTTTAGTCGTTAGATTCACAACAAGTGAAAAAGAGCTTAAAATCAATATGAAGGAACAGGACAAACTGTACCCTTCTAAAGTCAAGATAAAGAATATCAAATTGGTGAAAATCTTGTTCCCTATCGCCTTAATTACTTTGATTGCCTTATTGGTGCCTGCTGCTACCCCATTGGTTGGTATGTTACTATTTGGAAACCTGATCAAAGAAATTGGTTCAGATACCAGCCGATTGTTTGAAGCTGCATCGAGCACTATCATGAATACGGCCACCATCTTTCTTGGCTTGACGGTTGGCGCCACCATGACCGCACAGACCTTCTTAAACAAAGATACTTTGCTAATCATTGTTGGAGGTTTCTTGGCTTTCGCTATATCTATTGCTGGAGGAATCTTAGCTGTAAAGATCTATAATTTGTTTGCCAAGAAGAAAATCAATCCATTAATTGGCGCTACTGGATTAAGTGCCGTACCTATGGCCAGTAGAGTGGCAAATGAATTAGCACTTAAAGAAGATCCGAACAATCATATCTTGCAATATGCAATGTCAAGTAATATATCTGGTGTCATC
>CALHKJ010000217.1 GCA_938033975.1 uncultured Saprospiraceae bacterium
CTGACTTTGATTTGGATGGTGATGAAGATTTATTTGTTCTTAATGGCTATGAAGCAGACAACCTAAATTTTCCAGATCGCAATCAAAATTTTTATTTTGAAAATCTATATTCTGAAGGGCAAATAAATTTTGTTGATAAATCAGTAGAAGTAGGAGTACATGATTCCTCCAATAGCCTAAGTATGGGAGTCTTTGATTATGATTATGATGGTGATCAGGATATCTTGATGACAAGCTCTGACGCAAAACCTTTGTTTTATGAAAATAGAATTATAGATCAAGGTATCAACTCTGATAAGAATTGGCTGAACATTCATTTGGAAGGAAGAGCTTCTAATTTTGATGGGTTTGGCACTTATGTAAATATCTGGACTCAAGGGCAAAAGCAGACACGTCTTCATTATGGGGCTGGTTTTTTAGCACAGCACATCCAAGCAGTGCATTTTGGATTGGCTGAGCACACAATAATCGATAGTGTAGAATTGAAATGGAACTCCGGTCAAATTGATAAGTACTACAATCTGAATTCTAATAAGAACTATAAATTTATTGAAGGAGAGAATTACAGTGAACTAGAACTTGGTGCAGAAAAAATATATGGATGTACGGATGAAAACTCATGTAGCTACAATCCTTTCGCTACAGCAAATGATGCAAGCTGTACTTACCTGAGTTCGCCTTCAATATTCGGGGATACAGATGTACATTACTTAGAGACCACTGTCTATAGTACTGGGACAAGTTTGCCAAACAGTTATTATAAATGGTCAGTTGAAAATGGTTCGATTCTTTCAGGACAGGGGACAAATACGATAGAGGTAAAGTGGGGTGTTCAGTCAATTGGAAAACTAAATCTTGTTCGCATTGAAGATTGCCATTCTCTCAATTCTGAAATAGAAGTACAATTGTCCTTACCAGATGCTGGAGAATTTTCAATTGCACGATTGTGGAATGAAGTTTTACTTGAAGCAATTAGAAATGATTTTGCAAGACCTACGGTGCATGCGAGAAATTTATTCCACAGCAGTGTTGCCATGTATGATATTTGGTCCTTGTTTGATGAAAATGCAAGAACTTATTTATTGGGAAACGAAGTACATGGTTTTATCAGTGAATTTGATGGTTTCGAGAGCAGCTTGCCTAATGAAGAATCTATTGAGATGGCAATCAGTTATGCCATGTATCGTTTGTTGAATCATAGATTTTTTACTTCTCCTAATATTGAAGAATCAAGAGAGATCTTTAATAGAATATTTTCAGACTTAGGTTTTGATACTCAATTTTTTGATTCTGATTATACGACTGGTAACCCTGCAGCTTTGGGAAATTATGTAGCCCAGACACTTATCGAATTTGGAAATCAGGATGGCTCCAATGAGCTCCAATCTTACAGAAATAAATATTATCAAACCGTCAATGACCCATTGGTGGTTAATGGTTTGGAAGAAAATGCCTTGCAAGACCCCAATAGATGGCAGCCTTTGCAATTTGAAACATTTATTGATCAGGCTGGTAATTTGATAGAAGGTACCACACCTGATTTTTTAAGTCCAGAATGGGGTAATGTCTTTCCATTTTCTATGGATGAAAATCAGGTGAGCACATTTGAGCGTGACTCAAATCAATACCAAGTTTATTTTGATCCTAACAATCCTCCATATTTAGATACCCTTTCGGAAACTGAACAAAGTGAATATTATAAGTGGGGTTTCAACTTGGTTTCTATTTGGTCTTCACATCTGACTCCAGATGATGAACTGATGTGGGATATCTCTCCAAATAATATTGGTGGATTAAGTCTTGAAGACTTTCCGGAAGATTTTGGAGACTATGATTCCTTTTATAATTTACTAGAAGGAGGAGATGCCAGTCAAGGGCACAATATCAATCCAGTGACAGGACAAGCTTATAAAACGCAGATGGTTCCTAGAGGTGATTATACAAGAGTCTTGTCAGAGTTTTGGGCTGATGGACCTGATAGCGAAACACCTCCAGGTCATTGGTTTGTTTTGCTTAACACTGTGAGTGATCATCCCTTACTTGAGAAAAAATTGATGGGTAGTGGTCCTGTTCTAGCAGATTTAGAATGGGATGTGAAATCTTATTTTTTAATGGGTGGCGCTATGCATGATGCCGCTATTGCAGCTTGGAGCGTCAAAGGATGGTATGATTATATCAGACCCATTTCAGCGATTCGTTATATGGCAGAAAAGGGACAATCATCAGATGAAAGTTTGCCCAATTATCATGTCGCTGGTATAGAATTGGTACCTGGCTTTATAGAACAAGTAAAGGAAGATGATCCACTGGTTGGAGTCAACAATCAGAACCTCAATAAAATAAAACTATATACTTGGCGAGGACATCCTTTTATCAGTGATCCAGAAATTATTGACGCTGGTGTTGATTGGATTTTGGCTGAGGATTGGTTTCCATACCAACGCATCTCATTTGTAACACCTCCATTTGCAGGTTATGTATCTGGCCATTCGACCTTTTCTCGTGCAGCGGCGGAGACGATGACCTTACTTACCGGTGATGCCTATTTCCCTGGAGGTATGGGTGAGTTTTACGCTTCTGCAAATGATTTTTTGGTCTTTGAAGAAGGCCCTAGTCAAGATGTTATATTACAATGGGCAACTTATGTGGATGCTTCAGATCAATGTAGCTTGTCTAGAATTTGGGGTGGTATTCATCCGCCGGCGGATGATATTCCAGGTAGAATAATAGGTCATCACATTGGTGTCCAGTCATTTAATTTTGGTGTACCATATTTCAATACTCCAACATCAACTTCTTCTGTTGATACAAGTTTTAAAATATTCCCGAATCCTATTCACGGAAGTGGGAAGATCAGTCTACTCAACACCAGAGCAGATATGATCTTTGAATTGTATTCTGCTGATGGAAGGTCATTTAATAATTTTGAGACTGATTATAATTCAGCGGAGAATCAAACACAAATCCAATTGCCTTCACTTCAGTCAGGCCTATATTTTCTGAGTTCTAATGGTGCTATTTGGAAGTTTGTAGTGCTTTAGTCAGGTTCATTCTTCTACTTTAGGAAAGATTGCCGTTCAATAGGGAATAATCTACCAAGCTTTCGCTTCTATTGGGGTATATCTTTGTTGTATAAAATATAACATGATGGCACCAGCAACAATTAGTAAAATAGATTACAAGAAATATTTTGAGAAGGCCATAAGCTATGAAGCTTACTTGGAAAATTTCCAGAAAGAAATAGGAATCGGAACATTGAGTCGATTCGCTCAATATCTTCCACAAAATTGGCAGAGACAATCGAGATTGGATCGAAAGTTTAAATTGTCGGATGAATTAATACAAGCAATTGATAAAATAGAAAGACCACTTAATTGGTTGGTTATTACAGAACATTGGTGTGGGGATGCTTCTCAAATAAATCCAATTATCAATAAAATTGCAGAAGCAAGCGACGGTAAAATAAACTTGAGATTTGTCTATCGAGATAAAAATGAAGAATTGATTGATGAGCATCTTACGGATGGTAGAAGTAGGTCAATTCCAATCTTAATTGAATTGGATGATTCTTTCAAATTTATAAAAAGCTATGGTCCTAGACCTGCAGAGGCGCAAGCATTGGTTATGTCGATTTTGAGAGAGGGAGGATCTTATAGCATTCCACTGCACACATGGTATGCCAAGGATAAGCAAAAGTCATTAATAAAAGATTTCATAAAGTTTTTAGGTTAGTCATAGGTTAATTAATACACTGTTGAATACAAAGAGTGTTGAATTATTTAGATGAAGTCAGGCGCAGGTATGTTTAGGAAGTTCATGCCTGCGCTGCTCATCTAAAAGAATGACTTTAGGCCTTTCATTAGTTTTTATATTTTTGTAATTCTTTAATTACAGAATTACTTCGAACTATATGTTGTTCATAGCGGGAATAAGTATTGCTTTTTTCATCTCAGCACTTCTGCTGGTAAAAAGAAATAAGTCAAAATCTGATTACTTCTTGCTTGTTTGGATGTTATTAAATGCCGCTCACCTAGGATTCCATTATTTAAATTTTACGGATAACATGTATGCTTATCCTCATTTGTTGGGGATTCAATTACCCTTTCCTTTGTTTCAGGGTGTCCTACTATACTTCTATGTTGCCTCAGTCACCAATCAGGGACCTAAAAAAAATTGGCATTATTGGCTGCATCTGATACCTGCAGGGCTAGCTTATCTGTATTTAATCAGATTTTTCGTTTTACCAGCTTCAGAAAAAATTGAAGTTTTCAAAATGCAAGGAGGAGAGGAGCATGCCTTGTTTATGATGGTGTTACAATTGGCGGTATTTGTCTCGGGAATAATTTATGTGCTTTGGTGTAGTAAACTTTTGCTCAATCATAAAAAGAATATTCGGAAGCAGTTTTCGGACATAGAAGAAATCAACCTGTCTTGGTTACAATTTTTAGTTCTGGGCTTGGGTATTGTTTGGTGCCTTGTTATCATTACTCAAAATGATACCTTAATATACCAAGCAGTTGCAGTATTTGTGATTTTGATAGGCTTCTTTGGTGTCCAACAAAAAAACATATTTAATGAGACTAAGCGTCAGTTCGAATCTCAAGTTAAGGTAGAAGCCAATACTGAAAAAACAGAAAAAGATAAATATCAAAATTCTGGCTTGTCTGATTCACTTGCCAATGATCAGTATGAAAAGCTGACTAGTTTGATGCAAGAAGAGGAGCTTTATAAAAATGCCGCTTTATCTCTTGGTGACTTAGCAAGTGCCATGGATTTGCACCCCAATTACCTTTCCCAAGTAATCAATGAAAAAGGAGGCAAATCATTTTATGATTTTGTCAATCAATATCGTGTCGAAGCATTCAAGAAACTCCTGGAAGAGAAGGCACATGAAAAATACACACTGATGACTCTTGCTTTTGACTGTGGCTTCAATTCGAAGTCTACTTTCAATCGTTATTTCAAGAAAATGACGGGTCAGACGCCAACTCAATATGCCAATCAATAGATTTTATCTCGATTTTATTAAAATCAGGATAATTTTAAAGAATCCCCTGTTTATGGGCTTTTCAAGTGTCAATATGTAAGTTGACACCATCGAATATTGCCTATCTAGTACCAAATTACATACTGACACGCTTCGAGGCAGATTGCCCTCTAAGTTTACATCATCGATTAACAGAAAAAACTATTGAAAATGAAAAATGTAATACTTAGCATCTGCTGCCTAGCCCTTTTATCCTCTTGTGGAGATACACATGAGCTTAGTGATGAGGGATTGTTGGTGCCTCTTACCGTCATGGAAGATGCATCTATTCCTTCGATTGAAATTAATGGAGTAAGACTTCACTCTGAGACTTTTGGCAATCCTTCAGATCCAATGATTGTTGTTCTGCATGGTGGACCAGGTGCAGATTATCGTTCTCAGCTTAACTTTAAGCAATTGGTTGAAGATGATTATTTTATCGTGTTTTATGATCAAAGAGGATCTGGGTTGTCTGAGCGTCTAGGCAAAGAGGCATACTCAAATGTTCAGGTATATATTGATGAATTAGAAGGTGTCATCAATTATTATAGACAAAATGCAAATCAAAAAATAATTCTTGCTGGTCATTCTTGGGGAGCAATGTTGGCCACTGGATATATCAATCAAAACCCTAACACAATTGATGGGGTAGTATTGGCTGAGCCGGGAGGATTTACCTGGGATCAAACTATAGAATATTTATCAAAAACTCAACAGATTAAATTGTTAGAGGAAGGGACGAATGATTTTGTTTACTTGGATCAATTTATTACCGGGAGTGATCACAATACACTTGATTATAAATTTTCTTTATCGCTGACTGGTGATTCCAATACAGGCGATGCCATTATTCCTTCCTATTGGAGATTCGGAGCTGTATGTAGTAGCGCATCAATTGAGCTTGCTATCAATAATCCAGAACAATTGGATTTTACTGGGAGTCTAAAAACTCATGATCAAAAGGTCCTATTTGTTTATAGCGAACTGAATGAATCTTATGGAAGAGAGCATGCGGAACTGGTTTCATCTGAATACAAGAATGTGGAACTGCATGAGATTGAAAATTGTGGTCATGAAATTCCAGAGTTTGGTTGGAGTGGATATTATCCAATCATCAAAACCTATCTAGAAGAGGTACTCTAATCCTAATTAATTATTTCTAAAACATCAAAAATCATAAAATGAAAAATATATCTATAGTAGTAATTTTGCTTTTACTTTCAAACATAATTTCAGCTCAAAGTTTAAACTGGAATAGCATTGAACAAAATAATTCATCTCAAGTATATACAAATATTGGTTACGATTTTGGAGCGACTGTTCAGCTTGGATATGCGTACAAGTTAAACTTCAATAAACCAATTGTTTTAATGACAGATTTTTCTATTCCAATGGGTGCGGAATTGAATGATTATAAATTCAGAATTGGTGCTCAGAGGAATATAATTGATAGAGGAAGTTTTAAAACATCAGTCGAATACATAGGTGTAGTTAGAAGATATGAGACCAATCTAGTGAGACAAATAAGTATTGCACAGATGATGTCCATTACGAATGGATGGTACAAAGATGGATGGCATGTGGGAATTGAAGTGGGATATGACAGTTCGATCCTTAGTCATTTGAAGCATACCGAAGAGATGCAAAGAGTGTATGCCGATATTCAAGATGCATGGTTTAAGAATACATCGGCGTATTGGTATTATGGTTTGCAGACAAGTAAAAAGATTGGACAAAGACTTGAGTTGAATATGGAACTTGGGAAGACAAATGCTAGGGCTCAGGATGTAGATGCCCTGCTTCCTTATTACTTTAATTTTGGGGCGGTGGTTTTTCTTAATTAAGAACTAGACTAAATAAAATTAGCGTCTCAACTAAAACCAGATAGTTTGTTTCATTGTTACTATATTGCAAGCTGACTAAGCCAAGGTAATTTCGATTGCCTTGGCGATAGAAGCATATTCTTAATAATACAATGTAGACATGTTATCAAAAAAAGTACAGGCGATACTCAATGAGCAAATAAAAATTGAGGCAGAATCTTCTCAGGTTTATTTGGCAATGGCTTCTTGGGCGGAGATCCAGCCAGGAATTGATAATGTTACCTCGTTTTTTTATCAGCACAGTGAGGAGGAGAGACAGCACATGTTGAAACTTATCCATTTTGTAAATGAGAGGG
>CALHKJ010000218.1 GCA_938033975.1 uncultured Saprospiraceae bacterium
GATAGAATGCAAATAGGAGGAAGGTCTGGTTTTGAATATTTTGAAGATGATGATAACTACTTATATACGATTGCACAATTCTATCCCCGCATGTGTATGTACAATGATGTCTATGGATGGCAGAACAAACAATTCCTAGGTAGGGGAGAGTTTACCTTAAGTTTCGGAAATTATCAAGTAAGCATTACTGTTCCTGCTGATCACCTAGTAGCAAGTACAGGTCTTTTACAGAATGAAGATGAGGTACTTACATCTGAACAAAGAAATAGATTGAAGAAAGCCGCAGATGAATATGAACAACCAGTAATTATTGCAACTCAAACTGAAGCTGAAAAAAGAGAATCTAAAAAGTCAAACAAAAAGAAGACCTGGGTTTTTCATGCGGAGAACGTAAGAGATTTTGCCTTCGCTTCATCACGTAAATTTATTTGGGATGCTATGGCAGTTGAACAAACAGATGGAACCAAAGTAATGGCAATGTCAATGTACCCTAAAGAAGGAAATCCTCTCTGGGAAAAGTATTCAACCAAAGCTGTTGCACATACTTTAAAATGGTTTTCTCACTATACCTTTCCATATCCTTATCCAGTAGCTTGGTCAATCAATGCTGCAAGAATTGGAATGGAGTATCCAATGATTTGTTTCAACTATGGTCGTTGCGAAGAAGATGGTACTTACTCTAAAAGAACTAAGTATGGAATGATATCAGTTATCATTCATGAAGTTGGACACAACTATTTTCCAATGATTGTAAATTCAGATGAAAGACAATGGACTTGGATGGACGAAGGTCTTACAACCTTTGTTCAATATTTAACTGAAGTACAATGGGAAAGAGATTATCCCCATAGAAGAGGACCAGCTCATAAAATTGTTCCTTACATGGGTGGAGACAAATCAAAAATTTCTCCCATCATGACCAACTCAGAATCCATTCATCAATTTGGAAACAATGCATATGGCAAACCAGCTACTGCTCTAAATATTTTGAGAGAAACAGTAATGGGTAGAGAGCTATTTGATTTTGCCTTTAAGGAGTACTCAAACAGATGGATGTTTAAGCATCCTACACCTGCGGACTTTTTTAGAACAATGGAAGATGCATCAAGTGTCGATTTGGATTGGTTCTGGAGAGGATGGTTCTATACAAATGACCATGTTGATATTTCTATTGATGATGTAAAATACTTTAAGGTAAATTCTAAGCGTCCAGATCCAAATGCTGGAGAAATGTCTGATAGAGAGAAAGGAATTTCTCATGTAAGAAATAAAGAAGCGATTGATAAAACTTATGACGAAGAAGATCCTTCTCTAAGAGATTTCTATTCAACCTATGATCCATTCAAAGAAAGTCAAATGGACAAGGACGAGTACGATGCATACATTGAATCACTAAGTGACAAGGAGAGAGCTGTACTTGAAGATGATTTGAATTATTACCAAGTCAATCTTTCAAACAAAGGTGGTTTGGTTATGCCGGTAATTCTAGAATTTGAATATGTAGACGGAACAACTGAACTCATAAGAATCCCTGCCGAGATTTGGAAGATGGGTTCGAGTACTAACGTATCGAAGGTATTCGCTAAACAAAAAGAGGTAGTATCAATAAGCCTAGATCCTTATCTAGAAACAGCTGATACTGATACAAGTAATAACTCATTTCCTCCAAAGAAAGAAGAAAGCAAATTTGAGATGTTTGAAAGACAACAATTCAATCGTCAAAATGAAATGCAAAAGGCTAAAAAGAAAAATTCTGACAGACCGTAAATCTATTCAACAAGATTCTTGTCCAAAAACTGGGCAAGAATCTTATTGAACTCTTCTGGATGTTCCATCATCGGAGCGTGTCCACATTTATCTATAAAATGCAACTCAGAGTTTTCTAAAAGCTCATTAAATTTTTCACCTACAAAGGGTGGGGTAACTCCATCATTTTGCCCCCATACCAAAAGGGTAGGAGCTTTTATATTATGAAGCTTATCAGCTAAGTTATGTCTCACTGCGGATTTTGCAGTAGCAACAATTCGTATAGCCTTCATCCTATCATTTACAGTTTTAAAAACTTCATCAACGAGTTCTTTCGTCGCAACTGTAGGATCGTAGAAAGTTGTTTCTACCTTCTCTTTTATATATTCATAATTTCCACGTTTAGGAAATGTGGAACCCATAGAATTTTCAAACAGTCCTGAACTTCCTGTTAAGGTCATAGAGACCACTTTGTCTGGATTATCAATTGCATATAACTGAGCCAAATGACCACCTAAGGAATTTCCTATCAAACTTACTTTATCGTATCCCTTAAAATTTATAAACTCACTAACGTATTGAAGCAATGCGCCAATACCAACTTCCTTGACAGGCATTTCTAAAATAGGTAAATGAGGAAATACTACATTGTAGTTTTTTCCAAAATTATCGATAATACCTTTAAAATTACTTAACTGTCCTAGTAGACCATGAAGCAAAATAATATTATCATTTCCTCCTTTTGTTTCTATAAATTTAAACTTGCCTTCTTCTTGCATTTACTTTTATTATTCTAGTTATGGTCGTTTTTACTTGTGACCCTACATAAGATATAGGAATGAATACCAAACATTACTGTAGCTAACAATAAATGAGTGGGCTGTGCTGCCTTTGGAACTGAAAAGTATGACATGGCTATTCCAGATAATACTTCAATTAATAACACTAAAGCTAATAAATTCATAGCATTTGGAAATCTATCTCGAAGTCTAAAAATCAGATAGGCATTTATTGCTAGTATTACAATAGCAAAGCTTCTATGAAATTCAAATATTGAACTCAGAGATTCAATCCATTCAGATCTGTTTGCTAATGTTTTAGAAAATATGTCTATCTCTTGTCTTACCTGTGTACCGAAATATATTTGCGCAAGCGAAAGAAAGAAACCTATATATAAAATCAATCTATCCCTACTGGATACAATTATCCTATCACCCCTTGATAAGCTGATAAGTTTAATCAGAAAGTATACAATCAATAAGGCGAAAAACATATGAATTGTAATCGTCCATGGTGTTAGATTACTAGCTACCACAATAGAACCGAACCAACCTTGAAAGCCAGTAAGTAACAATGTCAATAAACTGAGATAAAATAAACTCTTACGTTCTTTAAAAAGGAAAAGAGAAAGTATGGTCATTAAAATTAAAAAATTACCTGCCATAAAACCCAACAAACGATTGATATACTCAATCCAAGTTTTAACAGCTACAAAAGATTCTTCCTCTCTCAGATTAGGATCAGCCTTAATTTTTTCAGCTATTTCTGAATATCCAATTTTAGATAAAAAACTAGTGTACTTATCTATTTTCTTCAATCGCTTCTCAGAAAATATTTCTTTGTAATTATCCGGAAGTTGTGAAACTTCAGTTGGTGGAATCCATTGCCCAAAACATTTAGGCCAATCAGGACAACCCATCCCAGAACCCGTGGTACGCACTACAGAACCAGCAAGAATCACAAGGTAGATTGCAATGATAGTGGTCCAGACCAATCCGTAAAATATTTTTAATTTCATTCAAGTTTGATTGCAAGGACGAAAGTAGACAATTTCAAATTATGCTTTCCCCAAATCCTCAGCTCTCTATTAATATTAAATAATAATTTATTAAAATAGTATTATAACTAATAAAGCTGTGGAATTGTTGAATACTCTTTGTTTTACTGATATTAATAAATCAATAACAGCTTATCCACAAGTATTCCATATTATAAAGAACAAGAATTATAATAATGTTGATAAATCTCATAAATGTTGAAAATTACTACCTTGAAAATTTAGCAGTTAATAATTAGATATATCTTGTTGGTAAAAATTTTATTTTCCACTATAAATGATCAATATCTTTAAATGGTTTATATCTAAGTGTATAAACAATAGTTTTCCACAATTTATTAATTAGAAATGAAGGCAGTTATACAAAGAGTAAAGAGAGCAAGTGTCAGTATTGAAAATCAAGTTTACTCTAGAATCGATAATGGAATACTAATCTTATTAGGAATAATGGAAGAGGATAATCTAGAAGATATACAATGGTTGGTAAACAAATTATTAAATCTTAGAATTTTTGGAGATAGCGAAGGTAAAATGAATTATTCTGTCCTAGATGTTGAGGGTAGTTTGCTGGTAGTTAGTCAATTTACTTTATACGCAAGCACAAAAAAAGGCAACCGTCCAAGTTTCATAAAAGCTGCGAAACCCGATACTGCGATTCCACTCTATGATAAATTTGTTCAATACTGTAGAGAATTAGGCGATATAAATGTGCAGACAGGAAGTTTTGGTGCAGATATGAAAATTGAATTACTCAATGATGGACCAGTTACAATTATTATTGATTCAAAATTAAAGGAATGAATATTGAGGAGCTACAAAAAAAGGTTGATGATTGGATCACTGAATATGGAGTAAGATATTTTGATGAACTAACCAATACAATTTTACTATCAGAAGAGGTTGGAGAATTCTCAAGACTCATTGCAAGAAAATTTGGAGAACAGTCTTTCAAAACAGAGATTAGTGAGGGGGAAATAAAAGAAAAAATTTCAGATGAATTAGCTGATATTATTTTTGTTATTACCTGTCTAGCAAATCAAATGAATATAAATCTTGATCAAGCAATAGATAAAAATTTGCAAAAGAAAACCAATAGAGATTTGGATAGACACAAGCAAAATAAAAAACTTCAGTAAGCTTGGTTTTCAAAAACAAAATATTAAAAAAACCAAGCTTTATATTTTCAATCTTCTGGTTGCTGTTAAATTTATTTTTAGCAATTTTTGCCTACTATATTATTCCCGATAAAACACAAAATTCTAATACACACATTCCTGAAATTGCCTTAAAAGAACCAGGCTTTTCATGTAAAATACTTTCAAGAAGTTTATTATCAAATAAGAAGGATGAATCTTATTTGTCTAGAAAATTTTTAGGCTCCACAAACTCAATTTCAGCGACAGCAATTATTGAAGCAACACCAGTTGAAGATGGATTAATTTCTGTTACAAATATATCGGGTAGTAAAAATCTTATACAATTAAACGACGAAGAGAACATTGATACATTAGTTGAAGAGAGAACATTCATATTCGGTACGGATAAATATGGGCGCGATTTATTTAGTCGAATCATTTTAGGATTGCGCATTTCATTTATTGTTGGTTTAATTTCTGTCGGAATTTCAATTATCATTGGAATCCTTTTAGGACTGATAGCAGGATATTTTGGAGGAATATGGGACAAAATTATTATGTTTTTAATTAATAGTTTTTGGTCCATACCAACTGTGCTTTTAGTATTTGCTATTGTGATTGGTTTTGGTAGAAGTATAACAGTAATTTTTGTAGCTGTTGGTCTGACTATGTGGATAGAGGTAGCAAGACTAGTAAGAGGAATGGTTCTACAACTTAAAGAAAAGACCTACATATCAGCTGCAGAGTCATTAGGAATAAGTAATGCTTCGATTCTACTTAAGCACATACTCCCAAATATAATTGGACCAGTTACTGTTTTGATTGCCTCTAACTTTGCCATCGCTATTCTGATAGAGGCTGGACTAAGTTACTTAGGATTTGGAGTCCAACCACCTACACCGTCTTTAGGTAATCTTCTGAATGAGAATTACGGATATGCTCTAAGTGGAAAACTTTATATGGCAATTATACCTGCTATATCGATTATGTTGCTGGTTTTGTCATTTAATTTAGTTGGCAATGCATTAAGTAATATATTTGATGCAAAAGAAAATTAATCCTTGAATAGAGAATTACTCATATTAGAAAAGTTAGAGAAAGATCTTAGTCTTAAGCAGTTGCAGATTAAGGCCCTCCTTACAATTACACAGGCTATTAATGATAATATAGCTGCGGATGGCTTGTTTAATATGTACAAGTCTTTTTTGAGTTGGGAGATGGGCATTGAATACATGGTCTTATTTGTTAAGAACAATAACTCTAATAAATGGGAAGCACCTACGTCTATTAACGTGGAACAAGAAAATATAAAGAGCCTTATTCCACTAATACTCCCTTATAATAGACTATATACCATTAAGGAAGATGACCCTAAGGAGCTTCAAAAGTATGATGTGATCATTCCTGTATACCACAAGGAATCATCAATTGCTTATGCCTTGATTGGAGGAATCAGAGATAAGGAAGATCTTTACAACAAAATTCAGTTTATAACTACCATTACCAACATCATTGCAGTTGCGATTGAAAACAAGAGATTGTTTAAACAACAAATGAGTCAGGTAAAACTGCAAAGAGAAATGGAGTTGGCGAGCGAGGTGCAACAAATGCTGATTCCAAGTGAAATACCAAAGAGTAAGCTTTTCAAAATGCATACCGTCTATCTTCCCAATTTTAATGTAGGAGGAGACTATTTGGATTATGTAAAATTGGATGAACACAAATACGCAATGTGTATAGCTGATATTTCAGGTAAAGGGGTCGCAGCTGCATTACTTATGGCAAATTTTCAAGCCATGTTGCAAAGTCTTATTTACCAATTTAGAGATCTAGAAACATTTGTCTTTGCACTAAATGAATCTGTTTATAAAATTACCAAGAGTGATAAGTTCATCACTTTTTTCATAGCAGAAATTGACTTTGAACAAAAAGAAATGCGATACATCAACGCAGGACATTTTCCACCGATTTTATATCAGGACGGAAAATCACAAGAGTTGAAATCTGGAACAACAGTAATTGGCGCATTTGATAAGCTTCCTTTTATAAACGAAGCATGCATCAAATTAAGTAAAGATGCTTGCCTGTTTTGTTTTACCGATGGCTTAGTGGATTTAAAGGATGATAAAGGAAATTATTTTGGTGAAGATCGTATCACCAAGTTTGTGGAAGAAAACAGCAAATATGTTCCACAAAAAATGAACGAAAACTTAATGAAAGAGATTAATAAATTTAGAGGGGCTCAAGAGTTTGTAGATGATATTGCTATACTAACCACAAAAATTAATTAATGGCCAGAAAAAGAGTAAGAAGTAAATTCGTCGCTGTATTACTTTCTGTATTCGGTGGATGGTTTGGTTTGCACCGGTTTTATTTAGGAGAAACTTCACCTGGTATATTTTACATTTTTCTTTTTGTTATGACCAGGGCAATTGGTCTTCCAGTTACATTTTTCTTAGGAATCTTTGATGCATTCAGATTGTTGATGATGTCTCCACGACGTTTTGATAGATTGTATAACTCCGGACATGAAGATGGTTTACAAAGGAGAAGAACCCAAGGAAGAACCCAAAAAGACTTGTACGAAGAAAGAAAAAGACAATCAAGACAAAGAGGCGTCAAAAGAGTCAATCCCTACAAGAGTACAGGTGTAAATAAGTATAAAGAATACGATATTGAAGGAGCAATAGAAGATTTTGAAAAGGGACTTAAAATTGAACCCAATGATGTGTCCTTGCATTTTAACCTAGCTTGTGGTTATTCAATGCAAGAAGAAAAAGATAAGTCCTTATACCATTTAGATAAAGCGATTCAGAATGGTTATAAAGATGTGCAAAAAATTAAAACACATGATGATTTAGCCTTTTTGAGAGTGCAACCGGAATATGAAAAATTTGAAGCAAATGGCTATAAATTAGAAGGCAAAATAAATGTTAAGCAAGACAATTTGTTGGAAGATGATCTTCTGTTATCTCAGCTTAACAAGCTTGCTGAACTAAGAAATAAGGGATTATTATCTGAAGAAGAATTTGCACGAGAAAAAAATAAATTGATGCGTCGATAAACCAAAACTAGTTTTTTATCGTCTATATAGAAAAGAAATACTTTGATAGCTAATAACATAATTAAAAACGCACTAGTTCACCTGCATCCCGATGACACGGTTTCACAGGCGCTTACTATTATGCATATCAATTATGTCAAGCATTTACCAGTTGTCAAAGGCAAAAAATTGATTGGAATTGCCTCAGAGGAAGAACTTTTAAGAAATGACGAAAGTTCAGCCTTAAATTCTTTAGAACTCTCTGATATTGGTGTTTACGCAAATGCAGATGAACATATCTTCGAGATATTTTCAAAAATGGTAGAAAATAAGCTATCATCCATCCCCGTAGTTGATTCAAATCAGGATTACTTGGGTTTAATTTCTCAAGAGGATCTGATTGTCCATTATACAAATAGTTTTTCTATCAGAGAACCAGGAAGTCTTTTGGTACTAGAGATCAATAAGCGTTCGTATACCTTATCTGAAATGGCGCGAATTGTTGAACTTGAAAATGCATCAATTATTTGCAGTTTTATCTCAGAAATTCCGAATAACGCAAATGTCCTCGTTACGCTGAAAATTAATAGAAATGATATCCAATCAATTATAAAAGCATTTGATAGATATGATTATACAATTAAAGCGACTTATGCAGAGGAAGAAATCATGGATAATCTCCGCGAACGCTATGATTCATTAATGTCCTTTTTGAATGTCTAAAAACCTTAGCGTATTTTTCCTGCTTTTCCTTTCTACATTTTGCTTTGCTCAGGACTCTATCAGTATAACTCAAATAAACTTTGAAGGGAATAAAAAAACAAAGGAACGGGTTATTCGCAATGAATTAGCAATTGTTGAAGGCGATAAATTTTTAAAATCAGAACTAGCTCAACTCATTACCGATAATGAGAATAGATTGAAAAGTGTTGGTTTATTTAATACCGCGACAATTGAATCTGTAGAGCAAGGAGACAAAGTAACATTAAATGTTCAATTGGTTGAAAATTGGTATTTATATCCGGCACCAATTTTCGAACTTGGGGATAGAAGTTTTAGTGCTTGGTGGATTGAACAAAACCATGAACTTGATCGGATAAATTATGGTGTAAGAGGAAGACATTATAACCTTACGGGAAATAAGGATCCTTTATTAGTAGTTGCTCAATTTGGTTACACAAAAAAATTCCAAGGAGAATATTCCTTTCCATATCTCTTTGAAAATAAAAACATTGGTTTTTCATCTTCAATATTTTTTTCAAGCAATAAAGAAATTCCATATAAGACAGTAGGCAACAAACCACAGTTTTATATGCATGAAGATGAAAGGGTCATGCTTAAAAGGTTCCGAAGCTCAATAAATGTTAGAATGAGACCAAGTGTTCCAACGCATCACTCCTTCAGTATAGAGTTTCATAGAAATACCGTCGATGATTTTGTACTTGAAGAATTAAATTCAAACTATTTTCTGCACGGGAAAAACTCCCTGCAGTTTTTTATGGTGAACTATGACTTTCAGTATGATAGAAGAACTAATTATCTAATGCCATATACGGGACATCGATTTAGATTTAATTTGAAGAAAGAAGGTCTAGGAATATTAAAAGAACAAAATGCTCTGCTCGTTGAAAGTGTTTTTGAATTTTATATTCCATTCATTAAAAGAACCCAACATGAGTATAAGGAACAAAGCAATTTTGGATTCGGATCAAAAATTGTTGGTAAAACAAACTTAATCAGATCTCAACAAGCATTTGCTAACAACACAGGACTTGGTTGGGGTGGAGACTTAGTAAGTGGTTTTGATTTGTACGTCATGGATGGACATGACCATATTCTTTTTACAAATCATATTAAAAAGCAAATCATAGATTTTGATTATAAGGTGGAAACTTTGAGCTTTTTACCAAGTCAATTTAAAAGTATAAATATCCAAGCACACCTACGATTGAATTTTGATTTTGCTTATATTAATGAACCAGTTTATACGGATACCAATACGCTAAACAATCGATGGATTTATGGCTTTGGTCCAGCTTTAGATATTATTCTTTACAATAGTTATTTGTTTAGCTTTGAATATAGCTTTAATGATATTGGAGATAGAGGATTATTCTTAGAAGCAAGAAACGCATTTTGATATGAAAGTAGCCATTTACGGTAAGAAATATAAGGAGGAACACAAAGAGTATTTAGATACTCTTTTGGAAAAACTGAGTACGATGGATTGTGCGATTTCAATGTATGAAGATTATGCTGCACAAACTAAAAAGGATTTTAAAACTTATAACAGTCATCAAGAACTAAAAGAAATTTCACCCAACTTGATGGTCACCTTGGGTGGTGACGGTACGATACTAGCGGTCACCAGCTTAATTAGAGATATTGATCTACCAATTTTAGGAATCAATCTCGGCCGCCTTGGTTTTTTAGCTAGTACAGAAAAGAATAAAATTAATTTAGCACTTGATGCTTGGGCAAATAAGAATTATAGAATTGAGGAAAGAACAATGTTAAGTGTGACAGCAAACTTTCCAATTTTCGAAGACAACAATATTGCACTGAACGATTTTACCTTACTGAAGAGAGATACCTCTTCAATGATTAAAGTTCATGCATACATCAATAACGAGTTCCTAAATTCTTACTGGGCAGATGGATTGATTGTATCGACGCCAACAGGTTCTACAGGCTACTCTTTAAGTTGTGGTGGTCCAATTATATTTCCAACCTCTGGAAACTTTGCTATAACTCCAGTAGCACCACATAATTTGAATGTACGTCCAATTGTAATTCCAGATGACTCAATAATAAAATTTACCATTGAAGGAAGATCAGAACATTTTCTTTGTACTCTGGATTCAAGGTTTGAGACCATCACGGAAGAATATGAAATTACAGTGCAACGATCTGAACTTCGAACCAAATTATTGTTCTTGCCCGAAATTGAATTTATGAATACGATCAGGCAAAAACTTTCTTGGGGCTTTGACAAAAGGAACATATAAATGAAAGCAAGGTTTTATCACAACGATGAAGAATGGTTGATTGATACCAGCAAACCCATTGATATTTCTATTCCCTTGGAAAGTGGTCAACAAGGTCCTAAATGTTTCTATGCTCCAAACTTCAAGACAAGCCCTGTAGTATCAGGAGATTTTATTGGAGACACCAAGCAGGGTGGTGTTGTTAACTTTTTTAACATTGAAGTGAATCCGCATGGAAATGGTACCCACACTGAGTGTGTCGGACATATCAGCAAGGAAACCTACAAATTGAGAGATTGTATGCAGCGTTATATGTTTGCAAGTAGTCTTATAAGTGTAGATTCCTTCAAACTTGACAATGGCGATAAGCTTATCACCAGAGAAAGTATTGAAGAAGGCATAAAAAATATTGGATTTTCTGAGGCTTTGGTGATTAGAACACGTCCTAATGATGAAGAAAAGCTGCGAAGAGATTATTCAGGGACAAATCCAGTTTATTTTGATCCTGAAGCAATTGAATTTATGGTCGACAATGGAGTAAATCATTTATTGACAGATCTTCCTTCTGTTGACCGCGAAGAGGACGGTGGGAAATTAATGTCGCACAGCTGCTTTTGGAATTATCCAGAAGATATTTCCTTACAAAGAACAATAACAGAGCTTATATTTGTACCGAATAGTGTAAAAGATGGGAAATATGTCCTAAATATTATGGTCGCAGACTATGATTTGGATGTTAGCCCTAGCAAACCGATACTTTATCACCCTATATGAATTATAATTCATTAGAAAATATCAAGGAAAATTCGACTTTCTACCAATTCTTGGAGATTGAACAGGATTCCCATCATGAAAAAGTAAGGTTTTTCGAAAACAATAAAAACAGCATCAAAAGCATGGATTTTGATTTCAGAATCTTTGTTTGGTGTGATTATGCATTATCTGTTTTTGAAATTGGTAGATATCAAGAATTCATAAAACTGAGTGATGAACTCATTCCTTTAGTTGTCGAAGAGAATATCTACGAGATCAGAGGCATTTCAATTTATGAGGCACTTCTATTTAGAAAAGCCGCTTCTCTTTTTAATATTCATCAATACGAGGAAGCTGAATATGTTTTTTCTGAATTATGTAAGATTGAGAAAGAACCAGTAAATAAAAAGGCCTGGAAAAAAGCCAAGTATAGAATTCTTAAATCATCTGTTCGCTTTATGGAAGCAATCAGTGTTTTATTTTTTATAGCTACTGCTGTAATAATTGCTGTAGAACTTTTGATTGTAGTTACACTATATCCTGATTATAGTGCAATGATGGAAAAAATCAGGATTGTAACCTTTGGCTTTGGTATGCTAAGTATTTTGATGACCGAACTTTACATTAAGCTAAAGACACACAAGGATTATAAAGAATTGATGAACAAAAAATAATGAGAACTCTACTAATCATATTTATTTCACTTCAATCAATTTTTCTTTTTGGACAAAAGAATGCACAACAACTTTGTACAAATCCAAAATTTGAAAAAACGATCGAACGATATATTTCTCACTCAGTTGAAGTAATTGGTGTGGATGAATTGTATCAGAAAAAAGAGGATTATATTCTTTTAGATGCACGAGAAATAAATGAATATGAAATAAGCCACATACCTGGCTCAATATATTTTGGTTTTGACCAACCAGACCTTAGTAGTCTCGATCAGCTTGATAAGGACCAACCAATTGTAATGTATTGTTCAATTGGTTATCGTAGTGAAAAAATGGCTGAACTTCTTGAAGAAAAGGGATTTACCAATGTCAAAAATCTTTACGGAAGTATATTTGAATGGGGAAACAAATCCTATCCACTTGAAGATATAAATGGGGATAGTACCTCAAAAATTCATACCTATAATCGATCTTGGTCCAAATGGGTCGAGAACACATCTTTGGAGAAAGTATACTAATGTCATACAGCGGAAGAACAAGATATAAAACAAGGCGAGAGAAAAACGAACTAATAAAAAAGAGAGCAAGAGCTATTCTTTTATTTGCAGTTATTGGTCTTGTAGCATTGGCTTTTAAGAACAGAATAGCGATCAGAGATTATTTTATCTCTGTTATCAACTAGTATATTTCGCTTCCGCAAATGTGCATGCGGCCAACAATAATTCACAAGCCTTCTTAATTTCATCATGACTTATTACCAATGGAGGTGCAAGTCTGAATGATCTATTATTGAATAGAAAGAAATCCACTATAGCGCCCAATTCCATTGTGTGTGCGACCACATGTTTTAAATATTTTCTTTTAGTCAACTCGACTGCCATCATCAAACCGGAACTTCTAACTTCTTTAATAATTGGATGAACCAAAAGCTTCCTGAATAGTTTTTCCTTATCCAAAACATCATCTACAATTTGCAATTCGGTTAATGCTTTTAAATTACCATGCCCTGCAGCGCAACTTACGGGATGGCCGCCAAAAGTAGTTATGTGTCCAAGCACTGGAGACTTTGTAAATGCTTGCATTAATTTTTTATCACAGATCATAGCGCCTATTGGCATTCCGCCACCCATTGCTTTACCAACACAAAGTATGTCTGGAACGATCCCATATTTGCGGTAAGCGAATAAAAAGCCTGTACGCCCAAAGCCAGTTTGTATCTCATCAAGAACCATCAATGCACCAACTTCAGTACACCTCTCTCTCACTTTTTTCAGATAATTGTTTGTAGGAACAATTACACCTGCTTCAGCCTGAACAGGTTCTATGATAACAGCCGCCGTCTTTTCTGTAATGTGCAAAAGTTCTTCTTCACTATTAAATGTAATGTGTTTGATGCCAGGTACCAATGGAAGAAATGCTTGACTATAAGCATGATCACTCCTAAGGCTTTCTGCTCCTTGCGTACTGCCGTGATATGCGTTTCTACATGCAATGATTGCATAACGCTCAGTTGCCCGTTTACTAAGTTTCATGGCAGCCTCAATCACTTCTGTTCCACTCATAAAAAAGTACACGGAATTGAGACTATCATCTAAATTATCAGTTAATAACTTAGCAAAGGCAACTTGTGATTGCTGAATATGTTCCCCATATACCATTGTATGGAGATGTTTTTCTAGTTGTTTGTTGATTGCCTCGATTACATAGGGATGGCGATGCCCAAGAGAGGATACCGAAATACCCGAGTTTAAATCAAAATACTTTTTTCCTTCAATATCGTAGATATAAATTCCTTCAGCCTTATCTATTTCAAGGCCTAGTGACAAGTCACTGGTCTGAGCAATATGAGATAAAAAGAGCTGTCTTACTGATGGCATAACTAAAATTGTTTTTCAAAAGTAAATAACAATCCTTCAAGTGCGCTCTATTAATTGACAATATCTTTAACTTTGCACCAAATTGAAATTTATGTCAGATTCAGCGTGGGGCCAAATAGAGGCGTATATAAAAGAAATAGAAAACACAGAGTGTAGTGATAATGATGCTTTGGAGCAATTCAGAATCAGATTTTTAGGATCAAAGAATATATTGAAATCACTTTTTGGTGAGATTAAAAATATTGAAAACGATAGGAAGAAGGAGTATGGCCAAAAGGTCAACGAACTTAAAGCTTTAGCTGAATCAAAATATTCTTCATGTAAATCTGATTTGCAAAGCTCAGAAAGAGAAGGAGCCAAAAGTTCTATGGATTTTAGTTTGCCTTCAGCTCCTTTCCAGCAAGGATCACGTCATCCTGTTTCTATTGTAATGAATAGGATTATCGACATCTTTGAAAAAATTGGCTTTGTTGTTTCTGAAGAAAGAGAAATTGAAGATGACTGGCACAATTTTACCGCAATGAATACTCCGGAAGATCATCCTGCAAGAGATATGCAAGATACCTTCTACTTAAAGAATAGTGTCACCAATCTATTGAGAACACATACCTCATCTGTGCAATCAAGAGTGATGACAAGTCAGCAGCCGCCTATTAGAATTATTGCCCCAGGTCGTGTGTATAGAAATGAAACAATCTCGGCTCGCTCTCATTGTCAGTTCCACCAAGTTGAAGGACTATTTATCGATAAGGATGTTTCATTTGCCGATATGAAGCAAACGCTTTTATACTTCGCAAGAGAAATGTATGGTCCCGATACAAAAATTAGATTGAGACCAAGTTACTTTCCGTTTACAGAGCCTAGTGCTGAGATGGATGTATACTGGGGATTGAAAGATGAGATAGATTATAGAATAACAAAGGGTACTGGTTGGTTAGAAATTTTGGGTTGTGGAATGGTTGATCCCAATGTTTTGATAAACTGTAATATCGATCCTGAAGTATACACTGGTTTTGCTTTCGGTATGGGAATCGAAAGACAAGCCATGTTGAAATATAATATCAGTGACATAAGATTATTGTTTGAAAACGATGTTCGTTTCCTAAAGCAATTTAGTTCTGTTATATGAAGCCATCTATTCCAAAAGGTACTAGAGATTTTCTTCCTAGCGAAGTTTATAAAAGAGAGTACATATTCAATATCATCAAAAGGGTTTTTCAAAAATATGGCTATGTGCCTATCGAAACACCTACGATGGAAAATCTTGAAACGCTCACGGGTAAATATGGTGAAGAGGGAGATAGACTATTGTTTAAAGTTTTAAACAACGGTGATTTTCTAGCCAAGGCTGATAAAGATGCTTTGGGCGCTATGGATTCAAAAAAATTGACCTCTAGTATCTCGAAGAGAGGCCTGAGATATGATCTTACTGTGCCATTTGCGAGATATGTTGTACAACACCAGAACGACCTTCAACTACCCTTTAAACGCTATCAAATTCAACCTGTATGGAGGGCTGATAGACCCCAAAGAGGCCGTTATCACGAGTTTTATCAGTGTGATGTAGATGTTGTGGGCTCAGACTCCTTGATGTACGAAGCTGAGCTTGTACAGATCTATGATGAGGTATTCAGATCTTTGGGTTTAGAGGTTGAAGTCCTTGTAAACAATAGAAAAGTATTGTTTGGTTTTGCAGAAGCATTAGGTCTTGAAGACAAGTTTATGCCGATGACAATTTGCTTGGATAAGTTGGATAAGATTGGACCAGAGAAGGTTATTATCGAACTTGAGAAGAGTGGAATAGAAAAAAGCAAAGGAGAAAAACTACTAGACTTTATAACGGTAAAAACATTGGATGAACTTGAAGCTAAATTCGAAAATGCGCCAACAGGTTTAGCTGGGATAAAGGAACTACGACAATTCCATAGCTACCTTAATCAATCGCAATCACACAATACAATTTCATTTGACCCTTCATTGGCAAGAGGATTAAACTATTATACGGGATGTATTTTTGAGGTGAAGGCAAAGGGAGTCAATATGGGAAGCATTGGAGGAGGAGGAAGATATGATGATCTGACAAGTGTCTTTGGTTTAAAAGATATTTCAGGAGTTGGTGTCTCTTTTGGATTTGCTAGGATTTTTGATGTGATGGAAGAGCTAAAATTATTTCCTAAGGATATTGGTAATAAAACACAAATTCTAATTGCCAGTTTTAGTGAGGGTGCACTTATCTACTCCTTTGAATTGGGAACAGAACTACGGAAGGCGGGTATTAGTTGTGATATTTATCCATCCGCGGCGAAAATGAAAAAGCAACTTAACTACGCAAACAAAAAAGCAATTCCTTTTGTGGTGATTATTGGTGAAGACGAAATCAGTTCAGGACAATGGCAATTAAAGAATATGGTATCCGGTGAGCAAATGAAATTTGATACAGCAGGATTGATCAAATATTTATCCAACTAGCTGATGCTTCATACCTCCTAATTGATTCTACTATAATTTTCAAGCTTAACTTCAGAATTAGATCTATCTATCCTTAGAGTGATAGCTTTTGGTTTTGCGAATTTAGCTTGTTCTTCTATTTGATTTAGTTTTCGATTGCAGTCCAATTCCATAGACATCGCAAGAGTGGAAAAGTATACTATAAACGAATTGCCATATTTGCGCATTCCCCAACTCATTTGGTGACTTGAAGTACAATCCTCAGATATGTGGATAGTATATGTTCCAGTATTTGCTGTCTTAAAATCTAGGACTATTGGAAATTCTTTTCCTTCTTTCTCGGTAATTCCTTCCCATTTGTATTCTCCAAGCATGCTAGCTATTTCTTCTTCTCGTTTTTGTTTAGCTTCTTCTTGAACTGCCATCATCTCTTTAGCCTGTTCTATTAATTCAGTCTGGTTACCACTGCCATTTTTATGTACCCTAATAGCAATTCTAAGTACCATAAATCCGAGTAAAAGAATCAAGGCAAGACCATATAATATCTTTTTCATTTTGCTTTTATCTGCTGTAAGTCAAGAAATGGTCCATTTCGAGATTCGATTTGATTTGTCTAAATGTTAAAGTTTTGGGCAATCCTCGAGGGAATTACCTCCCATTTTTCCTTAACAAAATTTTATTTGGCAATTGGAGAAACACTTAGGTTTTCGGGGCGTTATAATGGTTCTGTTTTCTTTAAGAAAACGATATATACAATGTTTCGTTCAATGCCCAACAGTTGACATTATCGAGAGAAATGTAATCTATTTGGCATAATTCTTGGTTGTAACATATTAAGAATATTTATAATATGATTCTTTTGGTAAATAGGCTCTTAGAATTATATTTGCGAACCAATATTTATATATGATAATTGAATAATATATATAAGTTGTTGTAAAACAACTTTTTATAGATTGTTCTCTTGTTTTATTTAAAGAAAACCGATTAAAAATGTGTAATTCCATGATTCAACAAAACTTTGTTGTGAGATCTCTCGCAATAGCTGTTTTAATGCTTGTCTTTAACCAATCTGCTTTTAGCCATACAGCTATAGCTACAGATGGTAGTATAAGAACATATGCAAATAAAGTTACCAAGTCAGAGGCTTCGTATAGATTGAGTCAGCTAAACTCAGTCATAGATATAACGGTAACTGATGAGGTACAAGAACGCATCCAGCAATATACATATACATATAGAAGCTCAGCAGAAAAATTATTAGGAAGAACAAATGTTTATTTTCCATTATTTGAAAGAGAAATAATGAGAAGAGGTATGCCTGACGATCTAAAATATTTGGCTGTCATCGAATCTATGCTAAATCCAAGTGCTACTTCTAAATCTGGAGCAGCAGGTCTATGGCAATTTATGAAAGCAACTGGTAAGATGGTTGGACTAGAGGTAAATTCTGTTGTGGATCAAAGAAGAAGTGTTGAACTTTCAACGCAAGGAGCACTTGACTATTTACAATCACTGTATGATAGATTTGGAGATTGGAATTTGGCAATAGCAGCATATAATTGTGGACCTGGAAATGTAGCGAAGGCAATTAGAAAATCAGGAAGTAAAGACTTTTGGAAATTGAGAAAATATCTTCCAACAGAAACGCAGAAATATTTGCCAAGATTTATTGCCGCTATGTATCTAACTAATTTCTACCAACACCATGGACTTACTCCAAATGATGTTAATACTGATCATACAAACTACCTTACGGTAAATGTAAATCAGTCCTTGAAATTTTCATCACTTGCTAAAGATCTTGGTCTAGAAAATGACAAAATACTTAGAGAGTTAAACCCAGAATATCTTTCCGGTTATGTACCTGGAAAATCTCAATATACAATTAGAATTCCTTCAAGAACTGGCGATAAATATTTTCAAAAATATGAGCCTGGTGTTTATTCTAAAATAATGGAAGAAAGAGCAGAGCTTGAAAGAACTCGATTATTGGAATTGAAAAAAGAAAAAGAAGCTGAACGAAGAAGCATGCAACGTGATAGTATAACAACGCTACAAAGCCTAGTATCATTGATTCTAAGCCCACTTCAATCTAATCAACCAACGAAACAATACAAGATACCTACGAGAATGAGATCTCGTGAAAGTTATCTTAGAGTATAAAAAAAATAGGGAGTGATGCATTACACATCACTCCCAAACTATCTACACTATTCCAACTTAACTAATCTCAATAGTCTTTGATGTAGCTTTTTTTACTTCTACTTTTGGAAGACAGATGGATAATATTCCATCTTCATAATTCGCATCAATTTTTGATGTATCGATTCCTTCAGGTAAGAAAAAACTTCTTTCAAATGAAACAAAAGAATACTCTCTTCTTCTGTATTTTCTTTCCTTGTCATCTTCAGTCTTCTCTTCTTTTTTCTCTACAGATATTTTCAAATTATCATCCTTCAATGATATATTGAAATCACTTTTCTTAAGACCTGGAGCAGCAAGTTCAATTTCGAAATTCTTATTGTGCTCAATTATGTTTACTCTTGGGTGAGTTGCAATAACATCGCTTCCTACAAAGTCTCCAATAGTTGAATTAAAGAATCCATCTAGTAATTGGTTGATAGATGTATTCGGATTAAATTTTGATAAGTTCATTTTGATAAATTTTAGTTTACTTAATATTTATAGTTCTTGATTTAGCTTCCTCGCTTTTTGGAATTACTATTTTTAAAATTCCTGCGTCAAGCTCTGCATTGATATTTTCTACATCAATGTTTTTTGGCAGCTTGAAGCTTCGATTTATTTCTAATGGATGGTACTCCCTTCTAAATGGAGATTTTGTTTCTTCTTGTGCTGGACTCGAAATAGTCAATGTATTGTCATCAATATTCATTTTGATGTCAGATTTTTGAAAACCTGGTGCAAGCATTTCTAAAGACCAATCATTTTCTGATTCGAAAATATTTGTTGGTCCTTTTCTTAGAATTGAACGATGACCTTTCTTGTGTTCCTTAGGTGGTGATAATAGTTGATATAACATGAATCAATTTTTTTAGTGATTAAAAACTGATTCAATAAGCTCAATAGCTGTACCATTCAAAAAAAGAAGAAAAAATATCAGGTAAGACACTAAACATACGCCATAATGGCAGCTAATATTATCTTAGGTGACAATTTGGCTTAATTGCTGTAGATGATTTTTTGAAATGATCTGCTTTGCTTCCCAATTATTTCAATAAAGTAAATGCCTGATTTTGAAGCTTGAATGTCAATATTCAATTCTTTAGTGCTCAAAAGTAGTTGACCTGACGCATTGTAGATTTTCACCAAATCAATTTTATCAGTACTTATGATGTTGATGTTTCCAGATGTTGGGTTAGGAAAAATACTGTATTCTAATGTAGCTTCTTGGATACTACTAATTTGATTTTCAAGTAGCCCGCTTCTTGGTCCTTCTAGCATAGACCTCATAATATTTACTTGACCATTTGTAAACATGTTTTGACACGACTCCAAACTATAATCCATATAGTTCTCTATCATATCTGGTAATCCATCCTCCATACAACTATCTTTTGAATGAAGATCACCACATCCTCCAATATCTATTGTCGGTTGAGAATCACTTTCAGCTGTTGGTGTATCTGAAATTCCATCATCAACTGTGCAATCTCCATCACCCCAAATATGACGCAGACCTAGATAATGTCCAACTTCATGCACACAAGTACGACCTGCATCATTGGTTCCAGCAAGAACTCCTGCAAAAGGATTGTCTTTACCAACTGCTTGAAAATGTAAGACAACACCATCTTTATTTTCAAGGTCTTCTGGAAAAATATCTTCAGGCCAATTTGGAGCTTCCATTGGAGGATAAGCAAAACCCAAAACAAAAGGTATTGGATCTCCTCCTGCAAGTCCTTCTAATCCTAGGTTAGCAATCCAAATATTTAAATAGCGATTCGTGTCCCATGCATCTTTACCTCCAGTTGCATCACTTTTCATGGCGTCAAGATCAAGTGCTTCACTTCCAGCAAAAAATTCGTCTATACAAGCTGCCACATCAGGATCTGCAAAATCGGAACCACATTCTCCAAGTGCTTCTAATAGATCTGTAATTGATATATTGATAAAAGATGCTAGGCTTGTAAATGTCCTTGTAATTCCATTGGTTGGATTTCCAGCGGGGTCTTCACCAGCTAAGAAAAACTCTATTTCCGCATCGGCTGCTTGAGACAAAAATATAGCTCTTGTTTCATTGGCATTACTATTTAATCTTCTGAAATCTTCATTGAGTATGTCTATTTGATTTTTCAAAATAGCATCACTAAGATTTTGATCATCGTTATTATAAACTACATGAAAAACAACTGGAATTCTTAAAACATCTGCTCGACTAGTGCTTCTTGTTTTTGCTTCCTCAAATGTCTGGTCAACCACCTTATTGATTCCAGGATATTTATTTTCAAGTTGATGCTTAATTAAAACATCCCCACAGAAGTGATTTGTTTGAGCACAAACACTGAGGCATAAAAATGAAAATAGCAAAGAAGAAAAGACTTTCATAGTAGTGATTTAGCTTAAATATACTCAGAGAAATCTTTATCTCCTAAACTTGCAACTTAACTTATAAGTAAAGATTCTATAGCAGGATATTTAACCACAATTACATAAAAAAAGCGGACAGATATTGCCCGCTTTCAAATTTGGTTGTTATAAAGTTAGTTAGTCGTTTTCTTTTATTGACAGGGTCCAATGTAGGCCTCAAATGTTGCTCCTACTTTTACTTCAAAACCAGCATTTAAATCTACTTGTACTGCACCAGAATACTGAACATCAGCCCCATTGTTAATAATATTGTTAGCTGTTACCTTATTACTAGCTTTCACTAAATCTACCTCACCATTGCTGTAGTTTTGATTAACAATTATATTAGCACCATCACATGGATCAAGAATTACTGGTTCATCAATTACAATCATATAATCTTCAACCTCTCCGTAATTAAAATTTGCCCCACAACCATCGGCTGGAAGAAGAGGATCTGTTCCATATCTACAAATTACTCTGAAAAGCTTTTCACCCATACTTGCATCACTAGCGATACTGATTGCCTTTGTTTCTGTAGTGCCTGCAGCTACGTGACCGATATCGAAATACTCATTTGCATCAAGGAAATCGCCATCAAGATTTAAATCGATATAAGCTGCAAAATATTGATCATAACTTGTATTTGGCTTTACCGATAGGGTATAGTCATTTCCTGCTTCTACATGGGTTGTGATAGTAGTATAGTCACTATAATTTGCTCCATTTGTAGCACAACCATTTCCTATATTACTTATACCTGCAAAGCTAATATCATCGATAAAATCACCAGAACTGCATGAACTATTGTTATATGATACTTCACAATACTCAGGAAATGCTGGAGAGTTTATACCAAAGTTTACATCAGAAATATCGTAGAAAATATTATTTGAGCACATTATTCTAACTCTTGCAAATGAACTCATTAAATTAGGTACTACAATATTATGTGATCCATCATTGGATACATTCGATGCAAGTGCTGTGGAATAAGTATAACCTCCATCAATCGAAAGCATAATATCTACATGCGAACAATTTACCGGAGCAGAATTTGTATTTGCTACATTCCAAGTAATGGTTTTGGTTTCACCAGTATTCCACTGTGTGCTAGTATTAGGCGAGGTAATAAGAAAGGGACCACTATTACCATCGACAGATATTAAACAATCATCTTCTTCTGTCAAACCGTTGCCCGCTGCATTATCTCTTACAGTTACTCTAAAGTTTAAATCTCTTTCTACTGAAGATAGAACCTCCCAATCCGATGTGTTTCCAGAAATTAAAATTGGAAGAGAAGGAAAATATCTTTTATTATCTATAGTTGGATCATAACTTCTAAATGTTGGTCCTTCACTATTACTACTTAGAGGTGGTTGGGTTTGAGAACCTGTATTGTCCATTTGTTCCCAGCTATACGTTAGTAAATCACCATCTGAATCTGAGCCAGTTGCTGTCAATACAAAAGGTGTAGATTTTGGAATGGTATAATTACTACCCGCAGATACCGTTGGTATGGAATTACCTAAATCTGTTATGGTTGGGCAATTGTTACCATTACCCATTGTTGTAAATGTTTCAATTTCTTCAATTGAAATAGCATGAAAATATGCATCAGTATTATTTTGAATATTTGGAGCACAAATACCTGCATAACCCATAATAGTTGATCCGCTACCAGGCTCCATTGCTGTGTTATTATTTTTATTACAAGAATTATATTGGGTATGGTTGGCTCCAAACTGATGACCCATCTCATGGCAAACATAATCTACATCAAAAAAGTCTCCCATAGGATTTGCTATGGCGGAGGTAGCTCTTGCTTTGTTTGATCCACAAGGACCATTTAAATATGCCAGACCAGCTCCAGAGGTGCCAAATAAATGGCCTATGTCAAAATTAGATGAACCAATAAGACTATTCAAAGTGATTTTGTTTTCATCAATCATCATGACAGCATTTCCATTTGTAAACGGGTCTAAAACAGCATTTGTAAAAACCAGAATATCATTATTGCCAACAAGTGTCATAGTGATTGAAAATTCTCTTTCAAAAATACCGACGACTCTTGTCATAGTTGTATTAATCGCTGCGATAGCATCACTTACTGATCCACCATGATAATTGGTATATTCACCAGTACAAGCTACAGCAAGTCTATATTCTCTAAGGTCATTGTCACCTTGTAATAACTTAGAATCTCTGCTGGGTTTATAATCTTCAGG
>CALHKJ010000219.1 GCA_938033975.1 uncultured Saprospiraceae bacterium
CCACTGGCTTATCACCCATTGATTTTGGAACATCCATTTCCTTTTGGGGACAATTAAGTTCTCTATTTTTCATACAATTAGGTGGTATAGGTTATATGGCCCTAAGCAGTTTTATAATTTTACGAAATAGTCCAAAATTGCCAAACATCTCCGCTTCTCTTTTAAGATTAGAATTCAATCTACCAGACAGGTATCCATTAATATCATTTATATATAGCGTATTTATTTTTACGATATTGATTGAAGCTATTGGTGCTATCTTTTTATACATCGGATTTAAAAATATTGGAATTGAGCATGCCTTATGGGCCGCAATTTTTCATAGCATATCTGCATTTTGCACTGCTGGATTCAGTTTATTTTCTGACTCTATGAGTTCATTCAATGACCATCCAATAATAATTAATACCATTTTAACTTTGAGTATTTTAGGATCAGTTGGATTTATCGTTTTACTAGATTTTTGGTTGAAAATCATTCGGAAACGAAAACGAGTTACACTTACCTCAAAAATTATTCTAATTAGTACTTTCGCCTATATTCTTATTGGTACAATATTGCTTTACCTGTCAGATGGCCTACTAGTATCATATGGACTTGATGGATTCAAAAGCTCATTTTTTCAATTAGTATCAGCACATGCAACTGTTGGATTTAATAATTTCCCTATTGAGGACATTAAATTTGGTGGACTGTTAATTATGATAATTATCATGGTAATTGGATCATCACCTGCAGGAACTGGAGGAGGTATTAAGACAACTTCAATAACTGCTTTGTTTGCTTTGATGTATTCAATTTTAAAAAAGAGATCGCACATCACTTTTTTTCAAAAAGAAATTCCGGCAAACAAAATTTATTTAGCAGTTTCTGCCTCCATTTTTTATACAGTAATATTATTTTGCGGTACCTGGTTGGTGGTGCAATTGGATGGAAATAACTTCAGCTTTGATAAATTATTATTTGAAACAACATCAGCTCTGAGTACAGTTGGAATCTCTACGGGAATCACCGGAGAATTAAGTGACGCAAATAAGATCGTAATTTCTATTCTGATGTTCATTGGGAGATTAGGGGTAATGACCTTTGGGTTTGCTCTTATTTCTCAATCACCGTATATACGTAAAAAACCAAAAGTAGAAGATATAGCCATATAATTTATAAATTAGCAATATGAAAACTTTACAGATACTTACAATTCTAATTACAATCTTTTTGATCTCCTGCGAAGCACCTGATCCAAATGCAACACAGACTGGTGAAAATGAATTAGAGTCTCTTGAACTAGAAAGAGATTTGGTAAAAGCTGATAAAAAGTTTGAGGATATAATCTATGTACCAATATACTCGGATATTTATGTAGATAAGGTAAATCAAAATTCACTCTTAGTTGCTACCCTAAGCATTAGAAATACCAGCCTTACTGATTCCTTATTTGTTTCTAAAATTGATTACTACAATACACAAGGAGATCTTGTACGGAGTTATCTCGATAGACCCATTGCATTATCTGGCATGGCAACAGTCAATTATGTGATTGAAAAAGATGATACTGCCGGTGGATCTGGAGCTAATTTTATAATCAATTTATCTTCAGATCATGATTTAAAACCATTAATACAGGCAATTATGATAGGTGAAAATGGAAACAAAGGGTTTTCTTTTTCTACAGATGGATATTCCATAAAATAATTAATTAGATCAACTCACATGTGGGAATTTTAATCTTAGTAGTATAACCTTCCAAAAATATGAAAAGCTGAAATACTAAAGCTTCATTTACTATAATGACTATTACTACTTTATAAATTCTACTGAGAAGTTATCCCAATATTTATTGGGGTAACATTCGGACCATTGCCTTCCGTAAATAATCTGTCCAGGCCATATTGAACATAAATATTAAACTGTCCAAAACCTGCTCTTACTTCTAGCATTCCAAAATTGTCGGCCAAATTAAAATCATCTTTGAATTTGATTTTATCCAAATCTCTATCTTCAAATTTGACCTTGTAGTTGCTCGCAAATCTAAAATTGACATTATAGCCTATTGCGAAATTTATGGACTCACTTGGATTAGATCTATTAGTATTGAACTCTAACATCACTGGAATTTGAATATAATGCGCATGAATTCTATGCTTTCTGATTTCACTAGCAGGATCTACACGTTCAGCAAAACTTGCTTGTCCTTCCAGCAATTGAAATTGATTTGAAAAACTATAGTCATGTAAACTATATCGAACACCTGCTGCAAGTCTAAGTTTTTGCGGCTTGCCTGTTGGCATCAGTCCTATTGACACATCTGCAGCATCAATATACCAATGACCAGATCTCCAAAAATTCAAATCAAGATAATCATACATTTGGGGTAAATCAAAAGATCCTTCTGAGAGGAAGGTTGGGAATCCCAAACCCATTGTACCAAAATCAAAGCTTACTCTTTTTTCAGCTTTTTCATTCAAGATAGAGTCAATCATCATCTTTGCTTTTTCCTCAATTTCTTCCATATCTACCTCATCTTCCTGAGCAGATAATTGAAGACTGAAAAAACAAATTAAAAGCAGAAAAAGGTAATTAGTTTTCATAGTAGTTTTTTGAAGTTATAATAATTGAACTGTTAGTTAAGTAATATCTACTTATTCCTTAATTCTTAAAAACTTTAGGACATCTTTTTGAGAACTAAGTATTTTACTTGTTAAATGTTCTCCCTGCCATTACTTAAATGACAGGAAGCAAATTTAAGCCGATTCCTAAAGTCATTTTGGATTACTACTTTTGCTACAAATAATAAGTATGGGATTATCTCTAGCTCTTGAAAAAAGAGCAAATGGAAAATGCGAATTATGTTCTTCCTCTGAATCTTTGGATGGAATTACAGTCCCTCCAAAAAATGGAGATGGACTTGATGTGAGTATTGCCATCTGCCCAACCTGCCAAAGTCAAATAAATGACATGAACAATCTAGATGAAAATCATTGGAGATGTTTGAATGATGCAATGTGGAGTGAGTTAACTCCCGTTAAAGTAATGTCCTATAAATTATTAGCAAGCCTCAAGAAAGATTGGAGTGATGATTTACTTGCAATGATTTATTTAGAGGAAGCTGACTTGGAATGGGCCCAAGCCGGATTGGCAAATGAAAGCGATATTGTACACAAAGACAGCAATGGAAATATTCTTCAAGCTGGCGATTCAGTTGTACTTATAAAAGATCTCAATGTGAAAGGAGCAAATTTTGTTGCTAAAAGAGGGACAGCGGTGAGACGTATTTCTTTGGTACAAGATAATGCTGAACATATTGAAGGAAGGGTAAATGATCAACACATCGTCATCCTAACAAAATTTGTAAAAAAGACCTAGTATAGCAAAAAACATATTAAATTTGTTTGAATATCAAATATGACAAAAATGACATTAAAACAGTTAATCAAGCTTGAGGACAAAGCAAAAGAAGTATGGGTGATCAGCCCTTCATTACACTACGATGTAGACGTTAAAGATTTTGGGGAATTGGTTAGTGTAAATCTTAATCAGAAAACAAAGTACAGGTACATTGTCCCGGCAACATCAGAGATTGCAAAGAACATTACTAAGTATCAAAAGAAATATAAATTGTCAAAACAGGAAGTAGAAACAAATTTCTGCGTAATATCTGACTCTGACTTTCTACCTTTCGTAACAGAAACTGCAATTTACAATGCGAAGAGTGATTGTATTGCATGCTGCGCTCCAGCAATGGAAAATAGTCAAGACGTTATCAAGTATAATGCAAAAACATCAAAAGCGATGGCAAAAGCGTTCAGAGCAATTTGGAAGAAATACAAAAGGTCAAACCCTTAAGTTCTTAACCTTTAGATAATTCGGTATCAACTAAGCCTTTCCTATAAAGAGAGGCTTATTTTTTTGTTGCTTACTCAACTCTGTACCTTAGACCAAGGTAAAACTCTCTTCCTTTTGTAGGACCCCAACTAAATGCTGGATCAAAATATTGACCAAAGGGATCATCGGAGGCAAGAATTGGAAACTCTTGTCTGAAATCTAAAATATTTTCGATTCCTCCATAAATTTCGAAGCTTGGCCAACGCTTGGTTACTTGAAGTTGGAATGTACTATAGGCTTCAGAATATTCTCCCACCCTATATTGTTCTGGATAATTCAAAGTCGAAGGCAATCTTCTTTTTGAGAACCAATGATAGGTCACATCAAATTGCCAATCATCATCTAAAGTAGTATATGAATTATTAACCAAAATCTTGTGGCTAGGCACAAACGGAAGGATAAATTTATCTCCTTCAATGATTTGATAAAGTTCTAGATAATTATAAGAAAGTTTAAGGTCATAGTTTGTTTTATAACTAAATTTGGACTCTAATTGCAAGCTTTTGGAAACGCTCTCGCCTGTGAAATTTGTCAAATAAGCCACACTAGCATCTCTATCAAAATCTGGGAAAATTTGATTCTGAAACATCGTATAATAAAAGTCTCCACCCAAAGTAATGTCAAGATCCTCCAAGAAAAAACTATGAATATAATTGACACCAGCATTGATTGCTTCCTCTGGTCTTAAGGATTCTTCAAAGACTACATCTCTATTACTTGATAAAAGATTAATCCGTTCAGCAAATACTTGTGGAATGCGTATCCCCTTGCCTACTGAAAATCTCAAATCAGAGCTTTCAGAGACTTCATACCTCAGTAAAAATCTTGGAACAAATTTCAAACCTATATCAGCATAGTTATCCGCACGCAAACCAGTTATCAATGTAAATTTATTATAGTACAATGAGTGCTCTACAAATACTCCAGGAAGAATATAGCTTCCAAAATCATAAACACCTCCATAGTTGATGAAACTTAAATCTTTAGTTTCTGTAATCTCCTCGTCCAATCGATTGTTGATATAAGTCAAACCTAGCTTAACATTGTTATCATTTGCTCCATAGAAATAATCTGCAAAAAGATTGGTTGTGCTATTAAGCTGATCTGCCTCATATCTCTTTACTCCAAAGTGATTATCTTGAACGTTTTTGAAGTTAGAATTTTGCAATGTTATGGATAGATCATCTGTGATACTATAATTTAACTTTGAATATAAATCTACATGAAATAGATCAACGTGTTGTCCATAAAACTGTGTTGTTCCCAAGTGCTCATTTGCATCAAATTCATTTTGCCCACCCTCTCTTTCTTCCTTCCACAATCTCACAGCTACCTCAGCTTTAAACTTATCATTCTCTGGATCCTGAAAAGAAAATTTATTGTAGAAGCTCATCCTATTGGTCTGCACGATATCTCTAAAGCCATCTCCATCTTTATCTCTTATTGCTGCAGGCGTAGTGAGATGCAAAGTTGTCAAATTATTCCACTTTGTTTTTTTCGTTGCTAGATTGGCATTGTATTGAGAACTACCAAAGGAATTTGCGAAAGCGTTGAGATAAATTTTACTTGTTTCAGCTGCATCATGTGGGATGATATTAATCTGACCACTGATACTTTGTGCACCTTGCAAAACTGAATTTGTGCCTTTTGACACGTAAATGCTTTGAATAACGGTTCCTGGATATGAGCCAGTTCCATATTGATATCCCAATCCTTGAATCAATGGTAAGTCATCGAACAAAACTTGATTATACACGCCTGACAGACCAAGAACTTGTAATTCTTTGGCATCTGTAATTACATTCGTCGTTGCTGCAACCACATTTGAGTTGGTAGAAAAACAACCAGCAAGACTGCAACAAGCAGCTCGTTCTATTTCTCTGGTTCCAATCACCTCTATTTTTGCGGCAGCATCTTCAAATCTTGTGGCCTTACTCTTAGTGGAAATTTCTACTCCTTTGATGGTATTGTCTTCTATAAGCATTATCTCCCAATGCTTAACCATGCCCGCCTTTAAACGTTCTGATTTGAATCCTACATAAGAAAAGATGAGATGGTGATCTGGATCTTTAATATCCTCAATACTAAATTCCCCAAGCTCATTGGTTACTGTTCCAATCTTTGAGTCTTCCCAAACCACATTCGCTCCAATTAAAGCATTTCCTTCAATGTCTGTAATTAGGCCTGTAATCTGCTGAGAGTACCCAGAGATAGTTGCAGTTACAAGCAATATTATTGTTACGTATAAATTTCTATAAATGAACGCCTTCATACTTCAAATATAAACTCATATTCTCAATATGGATGGTAATAAGCTGTTAACTAGTTTACATTCAATATTAACAGATATGATTATTTATAATTATTCTGTCACCCTTGCCAAAAGAAATATATTATTTTGAACATAATGCATTTATTAGGTTTTATGGTGCCCCAAGGGCCATTTTTTGAAATATTTAAAAAAAAATTGAAATAAATTTGTTAAATAAGCAGCGTTTTGGCCCTCAGAGGGGTCTTTCTTGTATAAATGCTTGGTTTAGTGCCAAAATTTTTAGATTTTTAGAATAATCAAAACCCTTTTATTATGGAAAACGAAGCCTTACAATGGATCGCTATTACCGGCGGAGTCCTAGGAGTTGCTGCTTTAATTACATTTGTCTTGTATAAAGCTAATTTATTACCAGATTAGTGGTTTGATAAAATAAATAAGCAGCTAGCAAGCTTAAAAAAGGCATTTCTGTTTTTCAGAGATGCCTTTTTGCATTGGCACTCTCCATATTCTCCCCTAAGCACTCTAAAAATCACATCTTAAGTTTCAGTATATTCACTAAATATCCTTTTTGGTGACTGAAGCTATTCTCGCATATTATCAAAGTATTGAATCCAATTGGAAACTTCCAAAAGGCATAAGCCTACTTTACCCATTCGACAATCCAGATACTCAAAAAACCATGCATGCCTTTTATAGCAAATACTATAAAACGGATAAAAAGAGGTGGATGATTTTAGGAATTAATCCTGGCAGACTAGGAGCTGGTGTAACCGGCGTACCATTTACCGACCCAAAGATTTTAGAATCTACTCTAAAAATCAAAAACCCATTTCCGAAGAAACATGAACTTTCATCTATCTACGTGTATGAGCTCATTAAATTATTTGGAGGACCAGCAAAATTCTACAAAACATTCTTTGTAAGTTCTGTCTGTCCTCTTGGATTTACCAAGAATGGAATTAATTATAATTACTATGATGATAAAGCGCTTTACGCAAAAGTCGAAAAGCATATAATCAAATACATCGAGAAACAACTTGAGTTGCCAATCAACAGAGAAGTTGCATTCTCTTGGGGCAAGGGAAAAAATTACAAATTCTTAAAAGCATTGAATGATCGGCATAAATGGTTTGAAAAGATAATACCACAACCCCACCCGAGATGGGTGATGCAGTATCGGCGAAAAAGTAAGGAAGTAATTATGGAAGAAGTTTTGACTCAACTAATAAATAAGCAAGCCTAAATATTAACTGCATAACACCCAAATATCTTCGCTACTTTAATTTCCAAAAAATGAACATAACTGACTTTCAACAATTAAAACCTTTTATAAAGAACTGTGGCTATTTCACTCATAAAGAAGGATTGCCAACAATCGAACATAACTCATCTTCTCGATTTGGGTGGTTAAGTCTTCTAGCATTACTAGGCCTGCTTCAAACAAATTCTCCCACCTCGAGACCCTTTGGGTTTTTAAATATATTCATAGGGATTTCATGTGGTATCTCTCATTTGATTATTAAAGACAAAATGAGAAGACTAAAGTTGGAAGTCAAAAGATTTACCATACGAGATGATGGATTGGTTACAACCGATTATAATAACACAGAACAATTCATAGCTAAAGATGAAATTGAGGGCTTTGAAATAGTTGAAAAAAATGAAGATTTAAAACACCAATCTTTAATTCTTTTAAAAGAAAACCAAGAAGAGACAATCACCTTGATGAAAAGCTTTCATGACACAGAAAAGGTTGAGGAAGCTTATTTAGCAATCGCTAACTACATTTCCGACCTTTGGGAAGACCAAATCCAACAATAAATAGAGCCCCAATAATTGGCTATAATCCTGAAAAACTATCATTATTTATCAGTTCTATGAGATTTTTTGTGCAAAGAAGACAAAACAAAAAATTATTAGCTAATTGCTCAATTAACTAAAAGACTGTCTCAAAGAAATTCGTATTTTTAGAAATACTAATCAACGATAATAAAGACAATATGAAACACCTGACTTCCATCCTTAGTATCATACTATTATTTAATTGGACTATTTGTACAGCCCAAAATGTACCAATCGTAAATTTTTCTCTAAATAATATAAGTCAGGCACAATTAGAAATAGAAGGTAAAGCAAGTGAATATTATCTTCTCCATACCATTCACCCTAACGATGGATATGAGTCTGTTACTTCTTTGACTTTGGGTGTAGATGGACCAATGACTATTTCTGAACCGCTCAGCGCTTTTCCAGAAGATAGCTATTATATAACTGCACACTCCGTAGAAAATCCAGATGATACTGACGGTGATGGTATTGATGATTTGACTGAATGGGCAGATATGCCAACTCAAGCGCCTTTGAATTTTGCCCCATCTGTGCCTTTTGTAGATGGTACAGTTTCTGTCAACAATCATGATGTATTTACTGAACTAGCTGTTGTAACAGAAAGTGTTTCATGGGCACCATTCTTAAACAATCAAGAATTTGTAAAGTTTGCAATTGTCAATCAAGGAACTGATAACCCTGAAGTTTATTTTATAAATAGTAAAACACACTTTATTCATGCTTACTTCCTAAACACAATTGACATAGATCAATACGGAGGTGATGATGTAGTAACCGGTGAAATTGTATACAATCCAAATGAAATAATGCCTAATGGTGTTATTGGAAGCTATTCATTCAATTATAGTTTTGGAGATGCAACAAGTTTTGAAATAACAAGAAGAACATTTGAGTTACTAGCAGCTAACATGCCTTACCTAGAAAATAATTTACAACATTTTATTGCTGCAGACTCAGAGATTAATTATGAAAGTTTTTATGAAGCAGATTACGAAGGATCGAGAATACGAGTCGTTCTTGAATCTCAATATTTTGCCGATGTACCTTATATTCCATTCAATCTATCTGAAGGTTTTGGATTTTTTAGATTGATGGGTCCTGATGATAATCCAGGATCAAGAGACATTGTACTCTATGAAAGTTTACCAAACACACTTCCAAGAGTTGGAGGTATCATCACCTCTGTTGTCCAAACTCCTTTATCCCATGTAAACCTAAGAGCCATACAAGACAACCTTCCAAATGCCTACATTCAAAATCCTCTTGAAATTGATTCCGTTGCTAACTTACTGAACAACTTTATTTACTATAAAGTAGAACAAGACAGTTATACAATTAGAGAAGCAACACAAGAAGAGGTCAATGAATGGTATGACAATATCAGACCGACTGAAGACCAAATTCCGATAAGAGATTTGAGTCAAACAGAAATACTGCCTCTTGATGAAATCACCTTTGACATGTCTACATCATTTGGCGCCAAGTGCTCTAATGTTGCAACCATGAGAACTTTTGGTTTTCCAGAAGGGACCATTCCAAATGGTTTTGGAATTCCTTTTTATTTCTATGATGAATTCATGAAATACAACGGCTTCTACGAGCAAGCAGAAGAAATGCTAAATGATCCTGAATTTTTGTCAGACTTAGAGACAAGAATAGATATGCTCAAAGATTTTAGAGATGATATTAAAGATGCAGACATGCCACAATGGATGCTTGATGAATTGCAAGAAATGCATGACTCATTTCCAGAAGGGACATCAATTAGATGTCGGTCAAGTACAAATAATGAGGATCTTCCAGGATTCAGCGGAGCAGGACTATACACATCAAAAACTCAACATCCCGAAGAAGGCCACATAAAAAAATCTGTAAAACAAGTTTATGCAAGTATGTGGAATTTTAGAGCATATGACGAACGAGATTTTTACCGGATAGATCACTTTGTAGCTGCTATGGGAATTCTATGTCATCCAAATTTTAAAGAAGAGAAATCTAACGGAGTTGGTGTTAGTATTGACCCTCTGTATGGGACAGAAGGAAATTTTTATTTAAATACACAGGTAGGAGAATTTTTAATTACAAATCCTGATGCAAACTCTATAGCAGAAGAAATATTATTAAGCCAAGACCCAGAAGAAGGTTTCACAGTTTTAAGAACTTCTAATCTAACACCAATTGGCGAACTGGTAATGGATGTGAACTACTTAAATCAAATGAGAGAATATCTTCAAGTCATTCATGATGAATTTGCAATTTTATATGATGTAGTAGGTGCAGAAGGCTTTGGCATGGACATAGAATATAAAGTCACTGCACAAGATCAATTGATTATAAAACAAGCAAGACCATGGGTGTCTTTTTGGGCTAATATTAATGCAACTTATGACCTTGGAGTACTTGAGATCAATGAGCCTATTAGCTCTTCATCACTAGGAGAAGCAGAAACAGTTAGTGCAACAATCGAAAACTCAGGTCTAGAAGATATGGGCGATTTCGAGTTATCCCTAATGATCAACAATGAAGTTGTAGAGACAATGCAAATTTCAGAACCAATTTCAGCATTTAGAACAGCAAGCTATGAGTTTACCACTCCTCAAGATTTTTCAGAAGTTGGCCTATATGATGTAGCTGTAATCACAAGCCACCCAATGGATGGATATGATAAGAACGATACATTACAAGTTGAAGTAAGAAAACTAAATGCATTGGAGGCATCTTTTGAAGCTTATGAATTAGATGGCTCTTGCGGTTCACAAATCACCATTGGAGCGAGAGTTACAAATTTAGGTGAATTCAATTTGTTTGATGCTGAAATTGAAACAGTCGTGAATGGCCAATCATTAGGTATACAATCCTATAATGTAAACCTTGCATATCTTGAAAGCCAGGTCATACCGATAACAATAAGCACGAATTTACAAGCGTCAAATAACGAAATTGTAGTTACGTTAATCAATATTAATGATACTGCTGAAATCAGTCCTGAAGATAATTCTTCCACTTTCTTTACTGATCTAAGCACAACTCACAACAATATCAGACTTGTGGTAAATGGTGATAATTGGCCTCAAGAAACTTCTTGGACAATTGCCGAACAAGAATCAAATTTTGTTGTTGCAGAAGGATTTTTGACAACTACTCAAACAGATTATGATGAAGAAATCTGTGTTAATTATGAAAAATGCTATACGATAACTGTCCGTGACTCTTATGGCGATGGAATGTGCTGCGGCTTTGGGCAAGGTAATTTCCAGATATATGATGCAGCTGGTCAAATACTGGTCAACAATGATGGAAATTTCGGATTTGCCACATCAGAAGATTTTTGTCCTCAGTCAATTATAATCTCTACTGAGGATGAATTAGGAAATGATATTAGTATATCACCAAATCCAACTGAAGGCATTTTCTATATTGAAGCACAATTAGGCATCAATACATCCAGCGAGTATCGTGTAGAAATATATGATAATCTAGGTCGCCAAATTCAAACTCAAAATTTTAGAGCTGGATCAAGTTCAGTGCATCAAGAAATATCAATAGAAGATCAACAAGCAGGCTACTACTTTGTAAAGTGCTTTTTCGGTGAACAAGAAACTGTATTCAAGGTGGTAAAACTGTAAAAAATAAATTGAATTTAATTTGTTTCCATTTGGACAAAATATAAAGAGTAGCGTTACTAAAATATGTAGCGCTACTCTTTGCATTTTATGCGCAGTCTTAATCATTATGCAGTTTACAGACGAGGTCAAATGGGGCATCGCAGATTTCATAATCGCAGCCATTTTACTTAGCTCAATCTTTTCTATCTTAGAATTGATTCGCTTAAAAGTCAAGAGTAAAAATCATCGATTTTTATTAATCATTATTTCAATCCTTTTATTTTTCCTAATTTGGGCTGAGCTTGCGGTAGGAATATTTTGATTTTATTTCCACTTTCATAAATGTTGCAAGTTCTACCAAATGTATTCAGATCACTTTTTCTAGATAAAATAATTCAGCTTAATTAAAAGAATGCAACAAACAATAAAAGAAGGACTATGGACTCAATTTGGTGCAAGCATCGATATGCTTGAAAACGCTATCAATCTTTGCCCTGACGAACTTTGGGATAATGATAAGTACTTTTGGTATTGGAGTTACCATTGTCTATTCTGGTTAGATTATTACCTCAGTTTGGATCCAAAAAACTTTGCACCTCA
>CALHKJ010000220.1 GCA_938033975.1 uncultured Saprospiraceae bacterium
CATGAGGATGAACTCTCCATAAGAAATCGTGTGCAAATTCTAAATCTGTTGGTTTGCCAAAGGCATGTGCATTGGTCCAGCTAGGAGCGCAGTAACGAAAAGTTTTTCTTGCCACACCATCTTTTCCACTGGAGTCCATTCCTTGGAAAACGACCAATAAGGACTTTTTATTTTCAGCCTGCATTTTCATGCCTAACTCTCCAATTTGATAGGCTAATTCTTCTCTTTTTTCTTTGTATATTTTTTTGTCTAAACCTTCTGGAGCTCTTGTTGGTAACTTGCTAATTTTGATTTTTGTCATCAGACACTCATTTTTTTTCTTTTCACTAAATAGGATTCTAATATTGGCTTAAAGCCGGTATTGATATCTGCTTCTACAAAGTCAATTTTGTATTGCAGGCATTTCATTTTTAAAGCGTTGTTAAAGGCCGCTAATTTTTCAGTATAGTAAGATTTTACCTCATTGGATTGGAGCTTTACCTTTTCTCCTGTTTCCATATCGATAAACTCATATGGTCTATTCTCAAATTCAAAGTCAATCTCTCTTTTCTTATCGACAACATGGAAGAGAACCACCTCATGCTTTGCATATTTTAAATGTTGTAAAGCTGAAAACATTTCATCTTGTTTTTCAGCATTATCAAACATATCGCTAAAAATAACAATCAATGAACGTCGGTGCGTGTTGTCCGCGATTTGATGTAAAGCATCTGCAGTTGATGTTGTTTTATCTAGCACATCATCTTTGATTAACTTGTCAAGATAAGTAAGCAATAATCTATAATGTGTGGTACTGCTTTTTGCCTTTGTATGTATATCAACCTTGTTATCAAATAAAGAAAGACCAAATGCATCTCTCTGCCTTTTAAGAAGATTCATTAGGGAGGCAGCAGCCAAGGAAGAGAATTGTAATTTGTTCAATTCGTTATCCTTTCTCTCTTTTGGAAAATACATCGAAGAAGAAGTGTCAATAACTATTTGGCACCGCAGATTTGTTTCTTCTTCAAATCTTTTGACAAACATTTTGTCAGTTCTGGCATATACTTTCCAATCAATGTTTTTGGTCGACTCTCCAGGGTTGTATATTCTGTGCTCAGCAAATTCAACTGAGAAACCATGAAAGGGACTTTTGTGAAGACCGATAATGAATCCCTCCACAACCTGCTGGGCAAGCAACTCTAGATTGGATAGTTGTTTAAGATCAAATGTTTCGAAAAAACTCATGTGGTAAAGATACTAACAAAAAAGTCCTTACTCAACGATGTGAATAAGGACTTTTGATGTGTTTCTTAGTGATTTTTACAAGTGAGCAGTAATTTTTTGCTCTAAAGCAGCTTTTGTAGTAGCTCCAACTTGTTTGTCAACTACTTCACCATTCTTTAAGAATAGGATAGTAGGTATACTTCTTACGTTATATTTCGACGCAACCTCTGCGTTGTGATCGACGTTTACTTTTCCAATAACAGCTTTGCCGTCATAATCTTGAGAAAGCTCATCAATAATCGGAGTTACTAGTCTGCATGGTCCGCACCATTCAGCCCAAAAATCAACAACAACTAGCTTGTCGCTGTCTAAAGCAGATTCCTGAAAATTTGTATCAGTAAATTCAAATGCCATAATATTCAATTAATTTGTTAATGTATTTGTATCGTAGAAACGCCTAAGTTCGTAAAAAGGTTCTGAACTGTTATATATTTATTTTAAATATGGCAAAAATCAATCATACAACTAGGAAAATACGAGCAATAGTAATACTGCTGCTGACTATAGTCTTGTATTTACTAACTGCTTTCAGCAGACCAGTTGCGGACATTTTGTATCTCGGCGGCATTTTTCAGATCATCAGAATTGTTTACGACTATACAGTTGGGCTTCTGCCAATCCCTTTCATTTACTTGATTTTGCCCTTTGTTCTATTCTTGATTGCTAGACAATTATTCTTCAAAGTGAGTTGGAAAACTAAATTGGTGAATATTGCAGAGATACTATTGTATGTTTTTTGTGCTTTCTATTTGGCCTGGGCCTTCAATTATAATGCAACACCTGTTGAGCATAAAATCGAGCTTGATGTAGTCAATCCAACAGACGAGGAGTTGATCCAACGGTTTGATGAGATAAGTATGGAGCTTAACCGCCTTTCGGCAAATATTGGTGAAAGACCTCAAGTTGATTTTTTGGAGCTGGAAAAGAGCATTAGGCCTGTCCTAGAATCAATCCTTTCTGACTTTTCATATCCAACCTTAGGACGAGTCAGAGTTAGAAAGATAGTCTCAGGGTCAATTTTACGCATACGTACAACCGGTATTTATATTCCTCATGCTTTTGAAGGCCATGTAGATGGTGGCTTATATCGCATGCAGTGGCCATTTACCTTAGCACACGAAATGGCACATGGATATGGTATCACTCATGAAAGTGATTGTAATTTTTTCGCCTATTTGGCTTGTAAGAATATTGATGAATCAATATATCAATACAGTGCTCAACTCGCTTATTGGAGATATCTCGCTTACCAAGTCAGATCTTTTGATAAAGAACATTATGAAGAAACAAGAGAAAATTTGGAAACATTAGTAAAAAATGACTTACTTGAAATCAGAAGACATATAGATCGATATCCTGACCTTATGCCAAAATATAGAAACATTATTTATGACAATTATTTAAAAACTCATGGCGTAGCTGAAGGAATAAAAAGTTATAATCGTATGATACTTCTTATTGAAGCTTGGAATAAAAGGGAGTCTAAATGATAGTTTTTGAAACAGAAAGACTGATTGTACGTTGGGTTACAAAAGGAGATGCGCAATTTATCATTGATTTGCTCAACTCTGATGGCTGGTTGCAAAATATTGGTGACAGGAATGTCAAAACAATTGCTGATGCTGAGCGATATATAAAAATCAAAATGATCAGTGATTACGAACGCGTTGGTTTTGGAATGTATGTGATCGAATTAAAATCAAATAATGAATTGATAGGTATGTCTGGTTTGGTTGATAGACCTGGGCTTGAAGGAATTGATCTTGGCTTTGCCTTGCTTCCTGAGTATGAAGGCATGGGTTATGCATTTGAGGCCAATGAATCCCTTCTTATTCATGCCAGAGAGATGAAGATAAACCATCTGAAAGCAATCACACTTCCAGCAAATATGCCAAGCCGCAAGTTGCTAGAAAAGCTTGGTTTTTTTATGGTGAAAGAATTCTATATGAAAGGTGATCCAGAATTACTTTGTTTATATGACCTAATGATGGAAGAATAATTTAAGTAATCAGTTATTGTAAATAAAAAAGCCACTTGAAAACAAGAGGCTTTTTTTTATATTTTATTTTGATTCAACTATTCAGCTTCATCTGGAGGACATGGCTTAGTAAACATGTGGTTACCACAAGTCTTCATGAAGTGAAGGTGACATCCATTTTTAGCCGTGATCTTAAATGCTTCCAAGTCCTTTTTATCAGTTGGAACCAATTTAGAGTAGTAGGTCTTATGTGGTGGTCCACCTCCTAAGTTTCCAATAACTCCAGACTTCAAAGTAACTTCACTAAAGTCAGAAGCTTTAGCTTCTTTAAAGCCATCAAAGCCCATTTCGTTGAATACTTCGTCTAAGAATTTTTTATCAACTGGGTTCTCTGCGTATCTTCTTTTTAATTTGTTGAAGAAACCAGGAGCATCCAAAGCATGTGAGTTACCAAACTCAGGCCAAGTACCCAATCTCTTAATTATTTTTGTTGGTGGTTCTTTCGGCAATTTGAATACTCTGTGATCATGTGCATCACAATCACACACAGGAGCTGCTGCAACCGGAGG
>CALHKJ010000221.1 GCA_938033975.1 uncultured Saprospiraceae bacterium
CCTGATCCGGCTCCTTTATTTTATGAAAATAATACGAGCGAACCATCATGCATCATTGCAGGATCCGTCGATCCTGTTGACTCAGGAAGCCTTGATGATTGTAACGATATACTAACTAGAACATGGAGTTATACAACTGACTGTTTTGAAACCATAACATGGGAGCAAGAATTTACGCTATTCGAATCTAATCCTCCAATTATAAATAACGTTCCAGCTGATATCACCTTTGATTGTTATTTAGATGTCTCAACGGACCTAGTAGAACTTAGTTGGGATGATGATTGTGGTGACAATGGTACAGTTGAATCTTCTGCAGATTTCACACCAGAAGATTTTGGGTGCGATGGTGGAGACATAACATTAACATGGACAGTAAGCGATAAATGTAACAACACAACTACCGAAACACAAATAATAACCATCAACTCAATGCCAGAAATTGACTGGTTGACTCCTGAACCAACCAGTTATCAAATTGAATGTGGAGACCCTGAACCAACATATGATGATCAAATTTTTGATAATGGCTTAAACGCGGTTTGCAATGTTTCAGGAACTGCAGAATTGGTCATTACAGGTACTCTTGATTTTTGTGATGATGTAAAAACATTTGAGTGGACTGCAACAGACCCAATTTGTGGAACCGTATTAACCAGAACTGCAACTATTACCTTAGTAGATTTCCAGGCTCCCCAGTTCATAGACCCACCATCTGATCTCACATTGAATTGTTTTGATGAAATTGAAATCATGGAAGATCTTGATTTTACAGACGATTGCATTGCTTCTTACTTAGTCTCCGGAATAGAAACAAGTACTCCCGATCCAATTTCCTGCGAGGGAGGAACCATAACAAGAACCTGGACGGTAAGCGATGATTGTAGCAATACAAGTACCCATCAGCAAACCATTACGATTTTACCTAAATTAGAAATTGATTGGATTTCTATATTGCCTTCAGATGAAGATATAAATTGCGGGGATGTACTTGATGCACCTGTTGATTTAGAATTTAGTAATCTCTCTGATGACCTTTGCTTATTAAATGGTTTTGTTTCGGGAATTGACAACAATGAACCGCTTATAAACTGCGGAGATCAAAGAACCTATACTTGGACTGTAATTGAAGATTTAAACAACTGCACAAACCCAATTAGTTATACCCAAACCTTTACTTTAATCGATGACATTGATCCCATAATTTATGATATACCCGATGATATCACAATTGAATGCGGTACAATGATCGATGACATTATTCCGGATTTGCTATGGGATGACAATTGTGGAGCTGGCGGGAATGTGGCGGGCACACAAGATATATTACCCTCTGATCTAGCATGCAATGGAGGAACAATCACTAGAAGTTGGACAGTAACAGATGATTGCTTTAATACAGTGACAGTTAATCAAACCATCGTTGTTACAGGACCTGATCAAATTGAATTCATAAACACCCTACCACAAGATATTACAATCTCATGTACAGATGATGTGCCTGTTCAAGAAGATATATTCTACAGCAACTCCTCTTCTAATCCAGAATGTTTGGATGAAGGAACAGCAACAACTTTGACATCATTAGGACAGATAGATCAATGTGGATCTGTTCTTAGCTACCTATGGGAAGCAATTGGTGTTTGTGGTGAAATCATAGAACACCAACAAAACATTACCTACCAATCTTCTATACCTCCAAGCTTATCAGAAGAACCGGCCGATATAACAATACAATGTAATGCAGAATTACCTTCGCCTCCATCTATAGATTGGCTTGATGATTGCGGAAATTCTGGCCCAGCTAATTATAATGAATCGGCTTTACCTGATGATTGTAGTGCTGGATCTATAACAAGATCATGGGAATATACAGATATATGCGACAACCAAGTATACTACGAACAAACGATTACCGTACTTGGCATTCCCCCTATTGTTTGGACTAGTACACTGCCGATAGATATTACTATAAGTTGCGGTGATCCTACTCCTTCTGTTGATCAATTAAGTTATAACAACGGTGGCAATACTGATTGTTATGTTGAAGGAGATATTATGCCAAACATAAGCGGTGATCTTATTTGCGGAAGCGAGGAAATTCGATACTACGAGGTATTTGATGCTTGCAATAATGTTATAACACATACACAAACCGTTACTTTTGTTGATATCATTGCACCAGAATTTAGCTCAACACCATCCGATATTACTTTAGAGTGCTCTAGCGAATTGCCAGCTGCAGAACAATTGGAATGGACAGATAATTGTGATGGTTTAGGTACAGTAGAGGCATCTGAAACAGGAACCATTGATCCTTGCAATGGCGGGTCAATTATTAGAACTTGGTCCTACACAGATCAATGTGGAAATTTGAATGTCAGCTATAGTCAAAACATACAGGTAGATCAAATTCCTGATGTGTTCTGGACAAATAATAGTTTACCATCTGACCTTACGGTAAATTGTAATGAACCAATCCCAAATGCAGAGATCCTTAATTATTCAAATTTGGCTACTGCAAACAGTTGTTTGAATGAGGGACAAATTTTTGTAGAAGAAACAGGATCATTAAATATCTGCGGAGATGTTATTACAAGAACTTGGGCCTTAGATACAGACCCAAATAATTGTCTAAATGGATTGCTTCATACACAAACCATAACCTTGGTTGATGACATTTTCCCAACGATCGAAAATGTACCAGCAGATTTGAATATTGAATGTTCGTACCTCCTCACTGATGATCTTCCAATTTTAGACTGGAATGACAATTGCGATGGTGCAAATACTGTCGAGGCAATTCAAGATCAACTCCCTTCTGATTTACTTTGTTCTGGTGGTACAGTCATACGAACTTGGACCGTAACAGATCAATGTGGCAATACGACCATCGAAACCCAAAATATAAATATTGCTCCATTAGCTCCTATTACTTGGGATGCTGGATTACCTAATGATATTACCATTGCTTGTCTTAGCGATCTTCCAAGTCAAATAGATATTGGTTATTCAAACAATGCTTCAGATTTACTTTGCACACAAGAAGGAGTTGCAATAATTCTGGATCCAACTGGAGAATTGATAAATTGTAATGACGTCTTAAGTTATCACTGGACCGCTACGGATGATTGTGGTAATACAATAAATCATACCCAAAATATTACCTACAATAATACCATAGACCCAACTTTTGATATATATCCTGCTGATGAAACACTTTCATGTCTAGATGAACTTCCAACTCCAGAAGAACTTAACTATTCAGATGATTGTGGGGATACTGGGATTGCTATGATGATAGAGGATGGTACTGTAGATCCTTGTGATGGTGGAGATATAACTAGAACTTGGAGCTACACAGATGATTGTGGAAATAATGTAGAGCACATTCAAACCTTTACCATCGAAGCACTGGATCCAATTGTTTGGACTTCTTCGTTGCCTCAAGACATCACAATTTCATGTGGAGACCCTATTCCTCCAATTGAGGATATTGATTACAGCAATAACATGCTGGCAAGCTGTACTGTATCAGGGACCATTAGTCCAGCGATTTCTGGAACTCTAGAATGCGGTAATATGGAGACAAGATATTATGAAATCACCGATGATTGTGGCAATACATTAATGCATACACAAACCATTACATTTTTGGATCTCATTGCCCCAGTTTTCACAACGACTCCTCAAGATATAACGGTAGAGTGTGCAGGTGAAATTCCTGCTGCAACACAACTTGAGTGGACCGATAATTGTGATGGAACGGGCTTAGTAGATCCAACAGACACAGGAACAATTGATCCTTGTTTGGGTGGAAGTTTACTTAGAACTTGGACTTATACGGATGCTTGTGGAAATCTAAATGTTACTCATAGTCAAAATATATTAGTAGAAGAAATTCCTGATGCGGTATGGACTAGTCCCTTACCTCAAGATCTTACTGTTACTTGCGATGACCTAATTCCGAACGCAGACATTTTAGACTACTCAAACAATGCAACAGCAAGTGCTTGCCTAAATTCCGGTCAAATAAACGCAGATGAAATAGGGACACTAAACGTTTGTGGCGATCAAATCATTCGAACTTGGACACTTAATGCTGATCCTTTGAATTGCCTTAATAATTTAGTCCATCAACAGACCATAACATTAGTAGACAATACCTTCCCTATCATTGAAAATGTTCCTGTCGATTTAAATCTAGAATGTGCAAACTTAATTGACGATTCACTGCCTACCCTGGATTGGACAGATAACTGTGATGGGACAAGTACAGTAGATGCAGTTCAAGACCAGTTACCTTCCGATTTACTTTGTTCTGGAGGAACTGTGATACGCACATGGACTGTAACTGATCAATGTGGCAATACCACAACTGAAACTCAAAATATTATTATTGCACCATTAGCACCAATTACATGGGATACAGGCCTGCCAGCCGATGTTACCATTGAATGTATTTCAGATCTTCCTACACAAATTGATATTAGCTTTTCAAATGGTGGGACAGATGCTAGTTGTTTGCAAAGTGGAACTGGGACGATCTTAGATCAAACAGGGGCATTGGTTAATTGTGGAGATATTTTGAGTTATCATTGGACTGCAGCAGATGATTGTGGAAACACAATAAACCACACTCAAAACATTACATACAACAATACCATTCCACCAATTTTTGATAACTACCCAGTGGATCTTACCATAGATTGTCTCAGCGAACTTCCAACTGCAGTTGTATTAAATTACTCAGATGACTGTGGAGCATCTGGCGAGGCAGACATGGTTGAAACAGGAACCATCGATCCATGCGTTGGAGGTGAAATAACAAGAACTTGGAGTTTTACAGATGATTGCTCAAACAACGTAACTCATCTGCAAACCATAACTATACAGGCTCTAGAACCGGTTATTTGGACATCAAGTCTTCCACAAGATTTGACAATATCTTGTGGCGACCCTATACCTCCATTGGAAGACATAACCTATAGCAACAACATGACCTCAAGTTGTGCCTTCTCTGGCACTATTAGTCCTGTGGTGACAGGTATTCTTGAATGTGGTGATTCAGAAATAAGATTTTACGAAATCACCGATGATTGTGGCAACACCTTAAGTCATACTCAAACCATCACCTTTGTGGATGTAATAGCTCCGGAATTTATAAACACACCTATTGATCTAAGTGTAGAATGCGCTACGGAGGTACCTGATCAAACTCCATTGGATTGGACAGATAATTGCGACGGAACAGGACAGGTTGATCCATCAGAAACAGGGAGCATTGATCCTTGTCAAGGAGGAACGATTGTTAGAACTTGGTCTTATACTGATCTTTGTGGAAATTTAACAGTAAGTCATAGTCAGAATATTTCTGCAGGTGTAGTTCCAGATGTTATGTGGACAAATCCAAATTTACCTCAGGACATTACACTTAATTGTAACGATCCTATACCTAATGCATTGATCCTAGATTATTCAAATGAGGCTAGCTCTTCAAATTGTTTAAACAGTGGTCAAATAATAGCCGATGAGCAAGGTAGTTTAACTCTTTGTGGTGATCAAATAATCAGGACATGGACTTTACAAGAAGATCTAGCCAATTGTCTCAATGGTTTGATGCATACTCAGACAATAACCCTGGTTGATGAAATCTTTCCTATAATTGAAAACGTACCTGCTGACCAAAATCTTGAATGTAGTAGTTTAATAACAGACGATTTACCTGTGCTTGATTGGACAGATAATTGTGATGGCAGCAACACAGTAGAAGCGACCCAAAACCAATTGCCATCTGATTTACTTTGTTCTGGTGGAACTGTGATTCGAACTTGGACAGTTACTGATCAATGTGGCAATACCACAACGGAAACCCAAAATATCAATATTTCTCCATTGCCTCCAATTGTATGGGAATCTAACCTACCTGCAGATATTACCATAGAATGTATTGCAGATCTCCCATCTCAAATTGATCTAAATTATACCAATGGAGCAATAGAGTTGGAATGTACCAACAGTGGAACAGCCATGATCTTAGCCCCTACAGGAGAGTTGGTCGAATGTGGGGATGTATTAAGTTATCACTGGACAGCTACAGATGATTGTGGAAACACAATAAACCATACTCAAAATATTAGCTACCTAAATACTATTGATCCAAGTTTTGATGTGTATCCATCAGACCAAACTGTTGCATGCCTCTCTGAACTTCCAAATCCAGCCGTTATAAATTATTCTGATGATTGCGGAGATAGTGGAATTGCAGATTTGGTGGAGGATGGAACCATAGATCCATGCATTGGTGGGGAGATAACCAGAACATGGAGTTTCACTGATGATTGTGGAAACAATGAAACCCATACGCAGACCTTTACAATTCAACCTATTGACCCAATTATGTGGACAACACCACTGCCTCAAGATCTGACAATCTCTTGCGGAGATCCAATCCCAAATGAAATTGATATTTCTTACAGCAACAACATGCCTGCAAGTTGCCTAACAGAAGGTATAGTTAGCCCACTTGTTACTGGCACTTTAGAATGTGGTAGTTTTCAAACAAGATACTATGAGCTTAGCGATGATTGCGGGAATATGATAACACATACTCAAACAGTTACTTTCGTTGATGAAATTCCACCTAGTTTTAGTTCTACTCCTATTGACATTACAGTTGAATGTTCATCTGAAGTTCCGGATATTATCCAATTAGAATGGACTGATAATTGCGATGGCACAGGAATGGTTGACCCTACAGATCAGGGTACAATTGATCCATGTAATGGAGGTTCAATCATTAGAACTTGGACCTACACCGATCTTTGTGGAGGTTTAAGTGTTACACATAGTCAAAATATCGAAGCAGGTGTTGTACCAGATGTTGTTTGGACAAATACCGATCTACCTATAGATATTACAGTCAATTGCAACGATGTCATTCCAACAGCACCTATTCTAAACTATTCCAATAGTGCAAGTGAAATTTCTTGTGATCGCTCAGGGCAAATAACTGCAATCGAATCTGGAAGCCTAGATTTATGTGGAGATCAAATCATTCGAACTTGGACCTTAACACCAGATCCAGACAATTGCATCAATGGCTTAGAACATACTCAAACGATTACTCTTATAGATGAAATATTCCCCATTATCAATAACGTGCCGGAAGATGAAAATTTTGAATGCGCAGCATTAATTGATGATGCAATTCCTGAACTTGATTGGATTGATAATTGTGATGGTGCAAATACCATTGAAGGAACTCAGGATCAAGTTCCTTCAGATTTGTTATGTATCGGAGGAACTGTTATAAGAACTTGGGAAGTTACCGATGCTTGTGGTAACACAACCACAGAAACACAAACAATAAACATTAATCCATTGCCACCAATTGAGTGGATTGGAACTCTTCCTGTTGACATAACAATTTCTTGTATAGAGGATCTTCCAGCACAAGAAGATATCTCTTACTCCAATGGAGCAATTGAAAATGACTGCACACAAGAAGGAATAGCTACTCAATTAGAGCCAACTGGAGCATTGGTCAATTGCAACGATGTGCAAAGTTATCTTTGGGAAGCAACCGACATTTGCGGAAACGTAATCAACCACACGCAAAACATTACTTATCAGAATTCTGAACTACCAATTTTTGACAACTATCCTGCAGACATAACTTTAAATTGTTTAGCAACTCTTCCGGATCCAGAATTAGTAAACTCAGTAGATGATTGTCTACCATCAGAACTTATCTCAGTCATGGAAATAGGTGAGCTCGATCAATGTGTTGGAGGAAATATTACAAGAACTTGGAATTATAGTGATGATTGTGGAAATTTAGTTCAACATACACAAACCATCACCATACTGCCCTTAGCTCCAATAGAATGGACTTCAAGTCTACCTCAAGATATTACTATAAGTTGTGGAGATCCAGAACCACCGATTTTAGACATAAGTTATAGCAATTCAGAATCAGTTGCCCTGTGTTTAATCAATGGATCGACAAGTCCAACTGTTACAGGTGTGTTGGAATGTGGTAATACCCAAACAAGATTCTATGAAATAACTGATGACTGTGGCAATACACTGAGCCATACACAAACTGTAACTTTTGAAGATATAATTCCTCCTGCTTTCACTACACTTCCAGAAGATCAAAACTACGAATGTTCTGCTTTAGTACCAGATGCTGAACTGCTTACATGGACAGATAATTGCGATGGTTCAGGAATGGTTTCTGCTTTAGAAATTGGTGTCATCGATCCGTGCACTGGAGGGTCAATTACTAGAACATGGATCTACACAGATCTATGTGGAAACCTTTCTGTTGAGCATACGCAAACCATCAATGTTGAGGAGGTTTTACCGATAGATTGGACTAGCATATTGCCAGAGGATATAACCCTGAATTGTGGTGAAGCCATACCTGTGGCAGTGTCATTGGATTACTCAAACAACTCAAATGCACAGACTTGTGAATTAAGTGGTACAATACAGGCCAACGAAACAGGAGAGCTGTTGGTGTGTGGAGATCAAATTATTAGAACCTGGGAGGTAATAGAAGATCCAACTCAATGTATAAATGGAATAATTCATACGCAAACTATAAGCTTGCAAGATCTTGAAGATCCAGAATTATTGAATACCCCAGAGGATATAACTGTTCAATGTTTGGCAAGTCTTCCTGACGCACCTACAATCAATTGGACAGATAATTGTGATGGAAGCGGAGTTGCTCAATTAGATGAAACTGGAAGTTCCATTGACCCTTGCCTAGGCGGCACCATCACCAGAACATGGAGCTATACTGACCAATGTGGCAATCCAGCAAGTTATACCCAAAACATTATGATTGATGCACTTTTGGAACCGACCATAGATCAACTGCCAGAAGATATAACCATAACTTGTATCGAAGATTTACCTCCGCCTGAATCGATTAGCTTTTCAAATGAAGCAACAGATCCAAATTGTGTGATTGATGGAAGTATTGTAGGTGTTGATTCTGGACCTTTAGAAAATTGTATGCAAACCATTACAAGAACTTGGGACATAGTTTTAGACTGTGGCGTTAGCTTCAATCATGTTCAAAACATCACATTAGATGAATCAAATCCTCCTGTCATTCTTGATGTGCCAGAAGATATAAATTATGTTTGCTTTTTAACTGTCCCAACATCTATTCCTTCACTTAATTGGACAGATGATTGCAATGATGCTGGAACGGTAGATGGAGTAGACGATGTACCTGTTTCTAGTATTGATTGTGGTGGTGGGCAAATAATAAGAACATGGGAAGTTACAGATGCATGTGGAAATACTACGATTGAAACCCAAACCATTAATATTGATCCACTGCCGCCGATAGATTGGGATGTACCTGCTCCTCAAAACGTGGAAATAAATTGTGGTGAAGCTGAACCAGTTTTTCCAGACCAATCATTTACCAATGGAATTACAAGCCCAGGTTGTGAAATCAATGGAGTAGCATCTGTGAATATAGAAGGCACATTGGTTGTTTGCAATGATGTAAAAACCTATACTTGGACAGCTATTGATCCAATTTGTGGAACAGAATTGACAAGATCAGCAACGGTAACACTCATTGATACGGAAGCGCCAGAATTTGTAGATCCTCCAAGTGATATAAGTTTAGATTGTTTTGATGAAATTACTCCAATTCAAGATTTGGCCTACACAGATAATTGCATCGCCGATGGTACTACCATTGGCAACGAAGTTTCTGACCCAGTTACCATAACTTGCGAGGGTGGAACAATAACACGAACATGGATTATACAAGATGATTGTCAAAATGAAACCACGCATACCCAAACAATAACAATTTTACCAAAAGAACCTGTGATGTGGATTTCAGATCTACCTCAGGATATAAGTATTAATTGTGAAGACAATATACCAAGCTTGCCAAATTTAGATTATTCAAATGGACAATCCAATCTTTGTTTGTTATCAGGCACAATAGAACCAATTGATGACAACGCAGATTTGACAGTGTGTGGAGATCAAAGAACAATAAGCTGGACACTAAGTGCAGATCCAACCAATTGTATTGATGAACTATTTCATCAAATAACCATTAGTTTGATCGATGATGAGTCTCCAACAATTTTAGGAGCGCCAGAAGATATTACAATTGAATGCGCTGATGTTATTGATGATGTAGTTCCAAGTTTAAATTGGACAGACAATTGTGATGGAGATGATCTTGTAATAGGCACTCAAGATGCTCTTCCATCAGATTTACTTTGTAGCGGTGGTTCAATTACAAGAGAATGGCTGGTAAGTGATCTATGTGGCAACACTGCCGTTGAAACTCAAACCATTCTAATTGAACCATTGGAGCCAATTGCTTGGGTTACCAATTTACCACAGGATATAACAATTGAATGTGCAGATAATGTCCCAGCACAAATAGAATTGAATTATTCAAACAATGCAACTTTTAGTGGATGCCTGCAATCTGGACAAGCAACACAATTAGCACCTATTGGTGGTATTGATTTTTGTGGAGATGTATTGACCTATAGTTGGGAAGCAACTGATGCATGTGGCAATACGATTTCCCATGAACAAAATATAACTTTTGATAACAATCAAGCACCAAGCTTAGAGGATATGCCTGCGGATATTACCATTGCATGCATTAATGAATTACCGCCTGCCCAAGAAATAAATTATCTTGATGATTGTGGTGGTTCAGGCATAGCAGAATTTATCCAATCCTCAATTCCAAATGGATGTATGGATGGTGAGATTAGCAGAACTTGGAGCTATACAGATGATTGCGACAATGTAGTTAGTCACACACAAACTATAATCATAGAAGGAATTGATCCAATTGTTTGGCTAGATGCCTTGCCACAAGATCTTACTTTAAATTGCGGTGATCCAGATCCAATCATTCCTGAATTAAACTATGGTAATTCTGCTATCAATAATAATTGCGAAATTTCAGGAACAAGCCTCCCTGATATCAGTGGAACATTAGAATGTGGAAACATTCAAACTATAAATTACATAGCAACAGATACATGTGGTACATCTTTGAGCCATAGTTTTAGCATTACCTTCGAGGATCTTGAAGCTCCGGAATTTACAAATACACCTTTAGACCTAACAATTGATTGCCTTGCTGAACTAGAACCTGCTCAGAATCTAATTTGGACCGACAATTGCGATGGCACTGGTTCAGTATCTGCAGAAGAATCAGGGACTGCTTCTAATTGCGATGGTGGAATAATAACAAGAACTTGGACCTATACTGATCAATGTGGAGATCAAAGCATTAGTCATGTCCAAAACATCAACATTCTAGCTTTAGAACCTGTGCTATGGACTTCAACACTTCCTTCTTCTATAGAAATTTCTTGCGAAGATGAAATACCTTCAGCGATCAATTTAAACTACAGCAATGGATATTCAGCTGCTCCATGTTTGATTGAAGGATTTATCCAACCAATAGAAACCGGAGAATTGCTTAGTTGTGGAGACGAGTTAGTAAGAACTTGGACCGTTCCAGCGGATCCTGAAAATTGTATCGAAGAATTGGTACACACTCAAACTATTACTATTACCGACAACATAGATCCAGAATTTATAGACCCACCTATGGACCTTACCCTTTCATGTGCTTCGCTTATTCCTCCAGCTTTTGATCTAAATTGGACAGATAACTGCGAACCATTCAGTGGGATTTCAACTGTTATGGAGAATGGAAATATTGATGAATGTTCTGACGGGTCTATAACAAGAACTTGGACTGCGTCTGACCTTTGTGGAAATACTATTAGCCACACACAAACGATCAACTATTCTGGATTGGAGGATGTTGTTTGGCTCACAGAACTTCCTGAAGATATAACCATTGAATGCATTGATGATTTACCAGGATCTGCTCCACTAGAATATTCAAACAATGCTGACGAAACCGAATGTCTTCTTACTGGATTTGTAGATGCTACAGATTCTGGTTCCTTAGAAAATTGCAGTGATGAAATCATTCGGACTTGGACCTTTACTAGCGATTGTGGACAAATATTAACCCACAATCAAAACATCATCTATCAAGATAGTTCGATCCCAATCTTTAATACAACTCCAGTAGATATAACAGTTGATTGTATAAATGCCTTATCTGATGCTGTTCCTTTGACATGGACAGACGGGTGCAATGCCTCTGGTCAAGCTATACCTTCAGAATCTGGAACAGTAGATCAATGTCTGGGTGGACAATTAATAAGAGAGTGGACTTACTCAGACGAGTGTGGAAACATGGTGACACATGCTCAAACAGTCCAAGTTGACCCAGTCCCTGAGATAGATTGGATTTCAAGTTTACCACAAGACATCACCTATAATTGCATTGCGGAATTCGAAGCAGCCTCTGATCTTAGTTATAGTAATCTTGCTTCAAACAATTTATGCTTAGTTGAAGGTACAAGCTCTGGTGTGGATTCTGGTAGCCTACAACAATGTGGCGATCAAATTATAAGAACTTGGACCGTTCCAGCAGATCCAACAAATTGTATAAATGAATTAGAGCATAGCATTAGCATAAGCCTTCAAGACAATGTTGCCCCAACATTCTTAAATTTACCTGATGCATTGGTTGTCATTGATTGCATTGAAGATATTCCATCAAATCAAGAATTAACATGGGAGGATAATTGTGACGGATCTGGCACAGTGGCTCCTGTTGAGTCAGGACAAATTGACCCATGTGCCGGTGGGTCTATAGAAAGGACTTGGACATTTACAGATGAATGTGGAAATGGACCAATTAGCTTCACTCAAACTTATACTCTCGCTGAGCCAATGATAATGGCCTGCGACGATGGAGATGATTGTACAATTAATGATATGGAAATGATTGCCTGTGACGGCACTATCTGTATACCTTGTGAAGGTATATTAACCGATTGTGGTGGAACATTGATTGTTGAATCATGTGACGATGGCGATAATTGCACAGAAAACGATGAACGTTCTGTTGCCTGTGATGGAACTATTTGTATTCCATGTGAAGGCACACCAATTGATGCTTGTATTAACTTAGTACCACCTATCGAACAAGCCTGTGATGACAATGACCCTTGTACTAGTAATGATATAGAATTCATTGATGCTTGTGACGGAGTGACCGTATGTATTCCTTGTGCTGGTACACCTATGCCGACAGACGATCCTAGTTTTGATATTCCAATTCAGAACTGTATCGAAGAAGATATTACCATTACAGCTAGTGGTTGCAATGGAGGAACAATAGAATGGTACGACGATTCCGCTGGACAAAATATAGTTTTCACTGGTACAGAATATACTTTGAACGTCGGTCAATCAAGTTCATCTGTTTGGATAGCTTGTGTACTGGATAATTGTGAATCAAATATTATAGAAGTCCCAATCAATGTTGCTCCTGAGCCAACGATCAGTATAACTGGTGATGATCTTATCTGTTCAGGTCAAGAAAACACAACACTCGAAGCTACAAGCGGTTTCCAAACTTATGATTGGGGTACTGGACCACAGGCAAGCAATGAACTTTTTGTATTTGAGCAAGGCACTTATGTTGTCATTGCCACTGACGTAAATGGCTGCACTGCTTCAGCAGAGTTCACCGTATCTGAAGCAGAGTTGCCTGATGCTAACATAGCAGGATCTGCAAGTTTCTGCACGGGAGGAAGTACAAGCCTAGAAGTAACGGGTAATTATACAGATATTATGTGGTCAACGGGTGAATCAGATTCACAAATTTCTGTGGACCAAGAGAATACCTATTCCGTTACAGTCACAGATGCAAATGGCTGTACTGCTGAAGATGAATTAGTAGTTTCTGAATCTAGCCAACTTGATCCACAAATATCTGGAGATCTAAGCATCTGTGAAGGTGAAAGTACATCTCTTGACATTGGATCAGGCTTTGAAACTATTCTTTGGTCCCCTGACAATCAAACAAGCTCAAGTATAGATGTGTCAGTTGCTGGTACTTATGGTGTTACAGTGTCGGACATAAACGGTTGTACGGGTAGCACAGATGTAATAGTTGTAGTGAACCAAATTCCAGCTCCTACTATTAATGGGCCAGATTTTCTTTGTGAAGGGGAGACTGCAAGCTTATCTACAGATGACACTTATTCTCAATACGAGTGGAGTAATGGATCATTAAATCCACAGATTGATATAGGTCAAGCAGGAACTTACTCCTTGACAGTAACAGATGAAAATGGATGTACAAATTCAAATAGTTTTGTGTTTGACTTTTATCCTAATCCAACTGTTGATATATCAGGAGACAATCTATTATGCGTTGGACAATCTGATCAAAGCACACTCACAGCAACAAATGGACTATCATCTTATGACTGGAGTACAGGAGATTCGGGTGTAGATAATATTACGGTAAATTCAACTGGCCTTTACTCAGTCACCGTAACGGACATAAATGGCTGTACTGCTACTAATTCATTCCTAGTGTCTGACTCTGATCCACCAATCGTAAATATTGAAGGACCAATTTCTCTTTGCACCGACCAAGAAGGAACCCTACAAGTTATTGGAAATTATGAGGATATAATTTGGAGCACAGGATCAATGGATCCAAATATCATTATTGATGAAGCAGGTTCTTATGGTGTGACGGTCACTGACGAGGAAGCTTGTACAGCAACAGATGAAATAAGTGTTGAAGTTTCTAACGAACTACTTGTTGATATTCAAGGTGACTTTAGCTTCTGTCAAGGTGATGGTGATGAAACCACCTTATTTATCACAGGATCTTTTGACCAAATTGACTGGAGCACAAACGAAAACAGCACATCAATCCTTGTCGATAGCCCAGGAGAATATTCTGTTACAGTATCAGATGTTAATGGGTGTACAGGTAGCAGCAATATTGAAGTTACTGAATATCCACTTCAAGATTTAAGTATCGATGGTCCTTTAGAATTTTGTGAAGGGGAAATCGTCCAACTTGCAGCTTCAGATGGTTTTGAAAGCTACTCTTGGAGTAATGGTCTAAGCGGCCAAACAATAAATATAAACGAAGGAGGAAATTATGTACTTACGGCAACAGATATCAACGGATGCTCTAATACTGCCGAATTTACCATTTTGGAGATTGTAGTTCCAGAACTTATTATAGTTGGAAGTAGTGATAATTGTTCAGACGAAGTAGTAACTCTCACAGCAGGAACTTGGAATAGCTACACTTGGTCAGATGGAACTACATCTCCATTTTTAACAATTGAGGAGACAGGCATTTATTCAGTGACTGTAACAGATGATTCTGGTTGCACAGCAAACTCCTCCGTCGAAATAACCTTTTTCAATGTTCCCGATCCAATTATAATTGGTTCAGCAAGCTTCTGTGTGGGAAGCAATACAACCTTAAGTCTACTTGAAATCTATGACTCATATGATTGGTCCAATTCAGAAACAGAAAACAGCATTGTCGTTGATCAATCGGGAACTTATTCTGTAACTGTTACTGATGAAAATGGATGTACAGCTAGCACTTCTATCGATATCACAGAAGAAAATTCATTGCTAGTAGAAATATTTGGACCTACAAGTATCTGTAGCGGTAATGAAATTATGCTAGAAGCTGGATTAGGATTTGAAAGTTACGAATGGAATACTGGGGATACCGATAGCAGTATTTCAGTTTCAGATGAAGGAACATACACTATAACTGTAACGGATATAACAGGATGTACTGGCGAAGCCTCTATTGATGTTGTAGAAAATCTCGCACCAAATGTAGATTTGAACGGACCAGATTTTTTCTGCGAAGGTAGTTCTTCAACGATTGAGGTACTTAGTACATTTAGTGATTACAATTGGTCTAATGGTTCAAGTGATCCATCCATTACAGTATTATCAAGTGGCACTTATTCTGTTACTGTCACAGATGAAAATGGCTGTACTGCTTCTAATGAATTAACAACGAATTCAACTCCGAATCCAAGTCCGACTATTTTGGGAGATATGAACATTTGTGAAAACGAATCAACAGAACTAACGGTGGAACCAAGCTTTAATGAATACGATTGGTCTAGTGGAGAAACTAGCCAAACAATCAGCGCTACGATGGCAGGTGTATATACTGTTACTGTAACAGATGAAAATAGCTGTACTGGGACAGCTTCTTTAATTATATCAAATTATCCTCCAATAGTTGCTCAGATTTCAGGCTCTCTTAGTTTTTGTATTGGAAGCTCAAGTACCCTTGATGGAGGAGAATGGGAATCATATGATTGGAGTACTGGCGAATCAAGCCCAACAATAGAAGTCGATCAAGAAGACACCTACGGCTTAACCGTCACAGACATCAATGGTTGCACAGCTTCGACTTTTGTAAATGTAACTATTGAAGAATCATTAAGCCCAATAATTTTAGGAGATACCGAAATTTGCATTGGCGGAACAAGTATACTAAATGCAGGTTCTGGATTTACAAGCTATGAATGGGACGATACAAACAATTCAATGACTCAAACTATTGAAGTGTCGGTAGCAGGAGAATACCAAGTAACGGTTTCAGATAATAGTGGTTGTACGGGAACAGCAAGTATTTCAGTGTCAGTTAATGAGCTACCAATTGTAAATATTTCTGGACCAACTGAATTTTGCGAAAACAATTCAATAAACTTAGAAGCAACATCTGGTTTCGAAACCTATGAGTGGTCAAACTTTGAAAACGGAACAAGCATCAGCATCTCAGAGCCAGGAGAATATACAGTAATAGTGACCGACCTAAATGGATGTGTTAGTAGTAGCAGCATGACCATCACAGAAATTCCTACTCCAATGGTGACAATCTTAGGTCCAACAATGATCTGTGAAGAAGATCAAGCAACTTTATCGGCGGACAATGGAGTTGACTTTGAATGGAGCAATGGTACTACCTCTGATCAAATAATTGTTGATCAAGAAGGAACATACAGCCTCACAATTACTGATGTAAATGGTTGTACTGCAACCAATGAAATAAGTATTGCATATTTTGATATTCCAATGGTTGAAATAATTGGTTCTAGTACATTTTGTCAAGGTGGTTTTACCACTTTAAGTACAGGAACATTTGAATCCTATGATTGGTCCGGACCTATTAGTTCCAATGATCAAGAATTAATAGTAGATCAGGAAGGGACTTACACATTGGTTGTAACCGATATCAACGGTTGCACTGCCAGCTCAATGACGATTGTAAGCATTGAAGATGGCTTGAACCCAAGCATTGCTGGTGACCCAAGTATTTGCCCAGGAGGCACAAGCATTTTAGATGCAGGTGTATTTGATAGTTACCAATGGGATGATCCACTAAGCACAACTACACAGACACTCTCAGTAACAGCTGTAGGAATTTATTCTGTGACAGTTACTGATCAATCTGGATGTACTGGTAGCTCGAGTATCGAGGTTACAGAAAATCCATCCCCAACCGTTTTGATAGATGGCGACACAGAATTTTGTGAAGGCAGCTTAGTTAGCTTGAGTGTTGATGATTTTGATATGATCGAATGGGATAATGGAAGTTTCTTAAACACCATTGAAGTAAACACAGCTGGAGAATATAGCGTTACTGTAACCGATGAACTTGGATGTACAGGAAGTTCCTCGATCACTGTTACTGAAATACCAAATCAATCGGCAGAAATATTGGGAGATAATCAATTCTGCGTAGAAGAATCAACTATCCTAACAGTAAATGGCTGGCAAGAATATGAATGGAGTACAGGTGAAACAAATAACTCCATTGAAGTATTCGATATTGGTCTAATAACAGTCACTGTCACAGACAATTTTGGATGTACAGCAATCGCTTCAATAAATTTAAACCATCATCCTCAAGAAACATTGATTATCAATGGATCAAGCTCATTCTGTGTTGGTCTTTCAACTCAGCTGGATGCGGGAAATAATTTCATGGATTATGAATGGAGTACTGGCGAAACTAGTCAGACTATTATTGTGGATACCGAAGGAACCTACAGTGTTACGACAACAGATACAAATGGATGTCAATATGATAATTCTATTTCAGTAATTGAAGAAGAAAACCTTACTGTAAATATTTTAGGCGAGCCTGAAATTTGTCCAGGGGATTTCACAAGCTTAGATGGTGGCCTCTTTGATCAATGGAGTTGGGATGGACCTACCGGTAGCTTTTCTAGCCAAACTATAGAAGCAAATCAAGAAGGAACTTACTCCTTAACTGTAACCGATCAATTTGGTTGTACAGGGGAAACAGATATTACAGTGATTGAATTGGACCCCCCTTCACCTTCAATCCTAGGTGAACTAAATTTCTGCGAAGGCTCATCAACAGGTTTGGCATTAGATGAAAATTATAATTCTTACGAATGGTCAACAGGAGAAATCGGTTCTTCTTTAACAACAAATATAGCTGGCGAATTTTCAGTTACAGTAACTGATGACAAGGGGTGCATGGGAAGTAGCTCTGTAATCGTAGAAGAGTTAGATCTTCCAACACCTGTCATTAGCGGAGATACGGGAATTTGCCCGGATGAATTTTCTATAATTTCTCTATCAGAAAATTATGAATCAATTAGTTGGTCCACAGGAGAATCCAATCAGTCAATCGATGTAAGTGACGCTGGAATATATTCAGTAACGGTTTCGGATATAAATGGATGCTCGGCGACGACATCTATTTCTGTAGAGTTGTACAATGTTGAGAATCTATCAATTGATGGACCAAGTTCATTTTGTATTGGGTCATCAAGTACGCTCGATGCAGGGCTAAATTGGAATAGTTATGATTGGAGTACGGGGGAGACAAGTCAAAGCATAGTTGTTATAGACGAAGGAAATTATTCAGTAACAGCCACTGACGTAAATGGCTGTACTGCAGAAGCAAGCATCGACATAACAATTGAAGAATTCCTTACTGTTGAAATAACTGGCGACGATTTTTGTCAAGATGAAACAAGCTTCTTATCAGTACCAAATTCTTTTAGTAGTTATTCGTGGACTACTGGCGAAAATACATCTACTATAGAAGTAAATACTGAAGGCTCCTATTCTGTTACGGTAGAAGATATTACCGGATGTACAGGTAGTGCAACAATAAGCATTTCAGAACTTGCTTTACCAATACCAAATATCAATGGAGATACTGAACTCTGCGAAGGAGAAACAGGTGAATTAATGCTAGACGATATTTTCACAAGTATTGTATGGTCAAATGGTGCCACCACTGAATCAATTTCCATAGTTGAGGAAGGAACCTATTCTGTAACTGTCACCGACGATAATGCTTGCGAGAATGAAACTTCCATAGATGTAAACATAAATCCATTGCCTGAACCAATAATCGAAGGTGATTTAAATATATGCAATGGCTCCTCAACCATCCTTAGCATTTCAGGATTTGAAAGTTATGAATGGAGTATAAACAATCAAGGAAATCCAGAATTAGAAGTAGATCAAGAAGGAACTTATTCCGTTACTGTCACAGATATAAATGGTTGTCAAGGTTCAAGTACCGTCCTGGTCGAGGAATATCCAATTCCGATTGCCAACATTAGTGGTTCAACTACTTTTTGTATTGGTTCAAGTACAACACTTGATGGAGGATCAGAATTTATTCAATGGGATTGGAGTACAGGAGAGACAAGTCAAACAATATTGATCTCAACGGAAGACACCTATAGTCTTACCGTCACAGATATTAATGGCTGTACCGCTGATTCAAGTATTGATGTTTTCCAAGAAACAAGTTTGACAGTTAATATTACAGGTGATCCAAACATCTGTCCAGGTGAAGGTACTACTCTAGATGCAGGAATCTTTAATACATGGAGCTGGGAAGGTCCAGAAGGAACAGACAATACCCAAGAAATTTTTGTGTCGACACCAGGCATATATTCTGTGACTGTTTCTGACATCACAGGATGTACGGGAACCGGAGAAATAGAAGTATTAGAGCTAGTGCCAGAATCTGTATCTATCATAGGAGCAAGCAATATATGTGAAGGAGAAGTTTCTTTATTAGAAACTGATCCAGCGTATCAAAATACACTTTGGTCAACCGGTGAAAATGCTTCACAGATTTCGATAACAAATGCCGGTAGTTATTCTGTTACAATTACAGACAACAATGGTTGTACTAATACAGCAAGTTTTGAGGTAGAAGTCAATAGCAATCCAATTCCTGAGATACTTGGCGATAATTTTTATTGCGAAGGAACTAATACAATCTTGATGGTGGATGAAATCTATAGCACTTATGAATGGAACATAATCTCTGAAAATGAACAAGACATTTTAGTAGATGCCGTTGGTAGCTACACCGTCACTGTGACAGACGAAAATGGTTGTACCGGATCTAGCTCAATTTTTGTCTCAGAAAATCCTAGCCCTATGGCTCAGATTGGGGGTTCTTCCTCATTTTGCATTGGATCTTCTGTTGTTCTTGATGGTGGCGCTGATTTTGATTCTTGGTCTTGGTCAACAGGCGAAACAACTCAATTAATTACTGTGGATGCTGAAGGTGATTATTCACTAACTGTCACTGATGTAAATGGCTGTACGGCAGATTCTTCAACCTTTATTTCAGAAGAAACATCTCTTACAGTCGTAATTTTAGGAGATACGGAAGCTTGCGAAGGAGATAGCTTCACTCTAGACGGTGGAAACTTTGATTCCTGGAACTGGGAAGGACCAGAAGGTAATTTCAATACGCAAGAAATTGTAGTATCAACATCAGGTATTTACATGCTTACTGTTTCTGACGATGCAGGATGTACAGGAGTTGGAACCATAGAACTATTCGATTTGGATCCCCCTACAGTGAATATTATAGGAGATAATACAATTTGTGAAAACGACTTTGCAATCTTGTCATTAGATGGAAGCTTCACACAACAAATATGGTCTAATGGATCGATAGAATCTACCGCTCAGGTTTCTACCTCAGGAACCTATAGCGTAACAGTGACAGATGAAAATTCTTGTACAGCGATCAATTCGTTTGATGTTGAACTCGTTCCAAATCCTTCTCCTACACTTGAGGGGGAACCTTTCTATTGCCCTGGAAGTACCACATTGATCAGTGTGCCAGATATTTATGAAGAGTACGAATGGAGCAATGGAGCTCAAAACTTAAACGAAATTGAAATTGCTTCTTCAGGTAATATCTCTGTTACGGTGACAGACATCAACGGCTGCCAAGGATCAAGTAATATTTTTATTCAAGAATTCCCTCAAGTTGATCCAACCATTGGTGGTTCGACCTCATTTTGTATTGGCTCCTCAACCATACTTGATGGAGGTACTGGATTTTCTGCTTGGTCCTGGTCTACAAATGAGAATACTCAATTAATCACTGTGGACGAAGAAGGTGATTATTCATTGACCGTCACTGATGTAAATGGTTGTACTGCAGCTGCGACTGTTACAGTCACAGAAGAAACTAGTCTTACCGTGGTCATTTTAGGTGATACCGAAATGTGTCCAGGAGAGAGCTTCAGTCTAAATGGAGGCTCATTTGATACATGGAATTGGGATGGACCAGAAGGAACTTTTAATACCCAACAAATTACAGTATCAACACCTGGCACTTACTCACTAACAGTTTCAGATGCAGCTGGATGTACCGGAATAGGCATTGTTGACCTTGTTGAGTTTGAAGCTCCAATGGTTACGATATTAGGCAACGAAACAATCTGTGAAAACGATTTTACAATCTTAGAATTGGATCAAAATTTTGATCAACAAATTTGGAATAATGGATCCATTGATCCTACGATTCAGGCTTTCGACGCAGGAACCTATTCTGTGACAGTTACGGATGCAAACGGTTGTACTTCAACAAATGCTTTTACAGTTCAGCAAGTAGAAAATCCAGAACCAATTTTGATTGGAGACCCTTTCTTTTGTATTGGAGAATCTACTTCAATTAAAATTGATGACATTTACGTAAGTTATAATTGGAGTGTAGCAAATGAAAATGGAAGTTCTATTGATGTGTCTACTGCGGGAGAATATTTCCTTACAGTTACTGATGAAAATGGATGCCAAGGATCAACCAACATTACTGTAGAGGAACACCCAGAAATAGTGGCGCAAATAGGCGGCTCAACTTCCTTCTGCATTGGGTCATCAGTCATACTCGATGGAGGCAGTGAATTTTCAACTTGG
>CALHKJ010000222.1 GCA_938033975.1 uncultured Saprospiraceae bacterium
CTGCCGCATTGGTAATCATCCTCTCTGTATTCAACGGATTTGAGAGTCTCCTTTCTGGGCAATTTAATGCATTCAATCCCGATTATAAAATCATTCCATCTGTTGGTAAAACTTTCAATCCGACAGACTCAATGATGATAGAAATTAAAAAATTAGAGTCTGTTTCTTATGCTTCCAAAGTGATTGAAGAAGTCGCACTTTTTGAATACAAGGGAACCCAAGAAGTAGGAATGATCAAAGGAGTAGATAAAGACTTTCACAATGTAATTACTATTGATAGTTTTTTGCTCAACGGAAAATACAAATTGAATGTTCCAGATATAGATTATGGTTTGATTGGTATTGGCATGAAGGTCAAACTGAATATCAATATAAATGATCGTTTAAATCCTGTCACCGTTTACATGTTTTCAAGAAAGAAAAAAATGATAGGAGGTAGTGATTTTATTTTCAACGACCTATACCCTTCTGGCGTCTTTTCAGTAAGATCAGAAACAGATGCACAATATCTTATTAGTTCTTTAAGTTTTGCCGAAAAATTGATCGGTACAAAAAATGAATATACTGCCGTTGAAATAAAAGCTAAGGAAGATATTGATACAGAAAAATTTAGAGCTGATCTGAAAAAAATCCTTGGAGAGCAAATCATAATCAAAAACAAATTTGAACAAGATGAAGCTTTCTTAAAAATCATGAATATTGAAAAATGGGTTAGTTATTTGATAGTAAGTCTCACCCTATTATTGGTGGTTTTCAATTTAGTTGTTTGTCTTTGGATGATAGTCCTAGATAAGAAAAAGGATATATCCGTTATGAAATCTTTTGGCTTTGACGAAAGAGGAATTTCACGAATATTTTTCAATATTGGATTGATGATAGCTGGAATAGGAATGATTCTCGGCTTCATCATAGCCTTGGTTCTGTACTATCTGCAAAGTTCCCATGGACTCATATCAGTCCCAGATGGCTTTATGATCTCCGCATACCCTATTAAACTAAAGCTTTCAGATTTTTTAGTTGTTGGCCTGACAGTGCTGGTTTTAGGGCTTTTAGCAAGTATATTACCATCCTTGAAAGCAGGTAAAGGGTCGATTAATTTCAGTCAATAGCGAGACATACAATTAGCTCGATTATTTTATCTTTGTGGCACAAAATGGCTCTTTAATGGAAGAATGGGAGTTGGATTTTCTCTTTTTAAAAGTAAGACACTATATAAAAGATAAATTGTCTGTTAAGGAACTACCAGATATGCGTAGCATTATGTTTTTAATTGGTGTTCAAGAATTAGGAAGAGGTCCACAAGAATTTAGCAAGGAAGAAAAACGAGACCTTATGCATGTAGCTGCATGTAGGCTATTAGAAGATGACGGCTATTATGAATTCAATGGAAGAGATGCAGATGGTTGGCCACATTGGAATGTTGCGATTCCTTTTAAGACAAAAGGGATAAAAGAGCAAGAAACACTTTTAAAAGAAAAAATAATAAAATACTTCAGGACCAATAATCCGGAGTTTGAATAAATTAAAATTAAAGTCTATGAAAAATTATCTATTCATTCTTTTAAGCCTTTTTATTATCTCAGCATGTAATAGTGGCGATAGCAAAACATACGCAGAGATTGAAACAGAATTTGGTACTATGAAAGTTGAATTATACAACTCAACTCCAGGACATAAAGAAAATTTTATCAAACTTGCAAAGGAAGGCTTTTATGATGGGCTTTTATTTCATAGAGTCATAGATGGTTTTATGGTTCAAGGTGGAGATCCAAATTCTAAAGATGCACCTGCTGGACAGAGACTAGGGTCAGGTGGACCTGGATATACCATTCCTGCAGAAATTGGTGCTCCTCACTTTAAAGGAACTTTAGCTGCAGCAAGAACAGGTAACCCAGAAAAAAGGTCTTCTGGCTCTCAGTTCTACCTTACTCAAGGAAGACCTCTTACTGATGCACAGATTGCAAATTTTGAAAAACAAAAAGGAATTCAATATACCGAGGCACAGAAAGAAAAGTATAGAACATTGGGAGGAGTACCTTCTTTAGATATGGAATATACTGTGTATGGTGAAGTGGTTGAAGGTTTAGATATCATTGACAAAATCGCAACAGTAGCAAAAGATGGAAGTGACAGACCTGTTGAGGATGTAAAAATGAAAGTTAGAATACTTTAAGAAAATCAGAAATAGACAGACGTGACTAGACTAGAATCCCTTTTATTGATTTGTATTTTGTGCTTAAGCTCATGTGCAAAACCCATTGCAGATTTTGTGCTTACACAGGAAGATGATATTGCACCAGCTGGTATCTCAATTGAAAATAATTCTAAAAATGCCGAATCTTACGAATGGGACTTCGGAGATGGAAACAGTTCGACGGAAGCTGCACCAGAACATAATTATGTTCTTTCAGGAAGATATGTCGTTACTCTAAAAGCGAAAGCAAAGAATAAGGTTTCTACAAGTTCTAAAGAAGTAGTATTCGAAGCACCTCAAGATTGTCGCATTTTGATGAAGACAAATAAAGGTGATATTACTATTCTATTGTTTGATGATACACCAAAACATAGAGACAACATGATTTCTCTTGTAAAGAAAGATTTCTATGATGGTCTTTTATTTCACAGAGTTATAAAAGGTTTTATGGCCCAAGGAGGAGATCCTAATTCTAAGGATGCAGATAAGAATGCAAACTTAGGGTCTGGAGGCCCAGGTTATACCATACCTGCCGAAATCAATAATGACTTGGTTCACTACAAAGGAGCTTTGGCTGCAGCAAGACAAAACGACCAAGTCAACCCAGAAAGAAAATCTTCAGGAAGTCAATTTTATATTGTACACGGTGGACCTGTGTCAGAACAAAGTCTTGATAAACAAGAACGTAAAACTGGTATCATCTACTCTGACGAAATAAGAGAAAAATATTACGAAGTTGGTGGAACACCTTTTTTAGATTTTGACTATACCGTTTTTGGCCAAGTGCTAGAAGGTTTTGATGTTCTTGAAGCAATTGCAACAAGTAAAACTTTGCCAAGAGACAGACCAGAAGACGATATAGTAATTTTGGACATTGTACTTATCAAATAATGAATGCACAATTAGCAATCGATGTAGGAGCTACTGGAATAAAAGGAGCTCTTGTAGATGTAGGATCTGGAAGTCTAATTTCAGATAGAATCAAATACACTACCCCTTCTCCAGCATTACCACATAAAGTAGTAAAGGTAATGAACAATATCATTGAAGACCTGAAGTGGACTGATGGAGATATAGGAATCGGATTCCCTGCAGTTGTCAAAAACAATTTATGCTTCTCTGCTAGTAACATTGATGAGAGTTGGATCAATATTGATATCCAAAAATTAGTTAAAGAAATTACTGGATTGAATAGCCACACTCTCAATGATGCAGATGCAGCCGGTATAGCAGAAGTTGCCTTTGGAAAAGCTCAGGACCAAGATGGTTCAGTAATTATGCTTACACTAGGATCTGGCATTGGCTCTGGTCTTTTTAAAGATGGCGAATTACTTCCCAATGTAGAATTGGGAAGAATGATCTATCGAGAAAGTGTTGCAGAACACTATGCATCAAACAGGGCTAGAAAAACCAAAGACTTGAGTTGGGACCAATATGGTGAAGAGCTAAATGAGTTCCTTCAATATGTCAATCGAATCTTTACACCTGACTTGATGGTAATTGGTGGAGGAATAAGCAAGAAGTTTAGCAACTACTCACATAAAATTGACCCAGCATTAAATGTAACTGATGCCGCTCTCAAAAACAATGCAGGTATCATTGGTGCAGCAATGTATGCTATGCAAATGAAAAATAAAACCGTCTAAAGCTTTGTTTTTTAGGCGACTTTAGCCTCTTTTAAGCAGATTCAGCCCTTCTATTATTTATATCTTTGTTTCTATGCAGAAAGCAATTGTCATTGTAATTCTTTTGTCCATCAATGGACTCTTGTCTGCTCAGCTAACAATAGGTCCAAAGGTTTCATTTGCAAAGTCATTCGTTGGTAGTTCAGAACAGCTATATGACAACAATCAGAATCTAGTAATCTATCGTTTGGAGTTAAACAAACAACAGGTATTTCCATCTATCGGAATAGTTGGCAATTATAGATTTTCTGAAAGCTTTACTAATCGAAATCTTTCTGCTTTTATTCAATTAGAATCCTTATTCACCTATCGCAGGACACACTTTACTTTTGAAAATTTCCTTTCAGATGCAGATCCAAGAATTAGCACACTTGTCAAAGGGGTCAGCTTTGTTCGTTTTCCTGTACTAGGGGGACTTAGCTACAGGTCTCTTAAGTTTGGAATTGGACCAATATTTTCTTTTCGTACAAGCGAAGAAAAGATCTTTGACTTGTATCCAAATATTGAGGAAAGATTTAGAAGTTTTGAACCATCAGCAAGTGCTTTAATTGGATATCGAGTAGACGATTTTATTTTGGATATAAGTTATGAGTACCACTTCAATGGAGTGTCAGAATTTATATATTACAAAAACAAGAATGGAGGCTTTAAAGATCAACCACATTATCTGGCTCTAAATGCCACATACCTTTTCAGAACAAGGTACTAGTCTATATAAACAATCTTCCTAAGCAATTTCAGGCCCATTGTTAGCTCAATACTAAAGTTTCTAATCTGTCTTTCCGGCAAAGTTGTCAGCTGTCCTGTATAAGGACTTGGCACATTTGGTATTGCCATTTGATCGTATTGAAATGAAAGATCAGGACTGATGGTCAACTCAAAAAATGGCGCTATGAATTCACTTAAAAAGTATTCAATTCCTGCTCCACCACTAATCCCATAGGTAATCTTATTGGTTAAAGATTCAATTGGGAAAAAAGCAGATGTTACAACATTGTTGTTTGGGATATTTCCGAAATTAGTACTTACAGTATACTCCCCTCTTACACCTACATGGTAGTAACTTGTCCAACTACCAGAAGTTTTAAATCTCTTTTTGGCACCTAGCATCAATGAAATATTATTGAAGCGAAATCCTTGAGTATAGTTATAGTTCAGGTTAGGATTTATTATTCTAGTTGCGCTTCCGCGAACGTGGTATCCGATACTTGCAAAGAGACTTCCTGTCCCTCTTTCATCTAGCGATTCAATAAAAAGATCTCCATGATAGGCAAAGAGTGGATCTCTATCTAAACCATTCCAGTTTTGAAAACCAAGAACTGATCCAGCCTTAGGTCCAAAGTAATATCCTTGAGCTTTAGTTTCTTTGCTCGTGCCGATAAAAAATATCAAACACAAAAGAAGACTAAATGGCCATGAATAAAATGTAGATTGCTTTTCCATTCTTTAAAAATATAAATAATGTAAGACTAAGAAGTTAAAATAACACAGACCTCTCCTTTTTTCTATTGTCACCCTTCTTTCTAAATTTAGGAACATTGTTCAATCTCACTATTCCCTTCAGATATATTTTCTCTCCAACCAATGGTTGTGATTCTAATGGCATTCTATTCTTTAGATAAAGAAACTCCAAGTTGACACCATACTTTCTGGCAATTGTTCTCATAGATTCACCTGGCTTTACAATATGATGTTTGTCACTTCCAAAGTAGCCTTTTCTTCTCTTCTCCAAAAAGACAACCTCTCCAGCAGGAATTGCCTGAGATGTAGATCTAAGCTTAAGATCTTCATTGTACTTCTTGAGGTCATCAAGTTTGATGTCATGATCTTTTGCAATTTCTCGCAAACTTAATTCTCCATTCGCAACCACAATCTTTGACTTGTTCATTTCCGAAGTAGCATAATATCCTGAAGATTTTGATCTAGAGTCAGAACGGCTTGTCGATCTACTTGGAGAACTAGTCTCTACGGTAGGACTGCTTTGTTTCGGTTCATCTAGCTTAGTACGAACACTTGAAGTCGAAGCAATCACATTAGAATGATCAAGTTCCGTCAAATTGTATTTATGGATGATGTCGATAAGTTTGGTTGGATAGGCTTTATCAGTTGCATATCCTGCAGCTCTTAAGCCATAGGCCCAGCCTTCATAATCTGTACTAGCCAAATCAAATAAGCTACTGTACCGAGGTTGTTTGACTAAAAAATCAGAGTGAGCAATGAAGGAATGTGCCGGACTCTCAAATTTGCGGAAGCAAGATTTAATGAGTTTTCCATTTTTATAGTCATCATCTTCTCTATAATAGGTGTCTCCAGTCCAACCACCATTGCATTTGATACCAAAATGATTGTTGGCTTGCCTCGCAAGTGTGCTTTCTCCCAATCCAGATTCAAGAATTGCCTGAGCCATCTTAATACTTGCGGGTATTTTGGTACGATGCATCTCAGAAATGGCCAATTCCCTATATTTTTCAATGTATTGTGTGGCCTTTCCACTGTTATCAGGGAACCCAAATAACACGTAAAAAAGACTTCCAATCACCATAATTCCTGTATTCATAAGCTCAGATTTACATATTACAATTAATTATAATATGATATAATGCAAAAACGCTACCAAACTTTGTTAAATGATGTTATGAAATAACTATAGAATTGGAAAGTTATTGTTTGACCTCCTCTTGTTGTTTTCTTCGACGATCCTTAAAAGCATTCTTTATCCCATCGTAGAATTCATCCGTAGATTTATTAATGTCGGTTTGACGTTCACAAAAATTAAGATATTGGATAGCAATTGAAAGGCGGAGTTGTTCATTATTGATATCTAATTCATCAAAATGATTATGAAGGTAAAAAGGGTTAAAACGATATCCTTGCATCGTTAGACGTTCAACATAATTACATGTAGCTAGACTAATCTTTGAAAGATCTGTATCAAGGAATTCAGCATATTTTCCAAATTTAATTTTGATGGTTGGAAATGTAAGTATGAATTTACCAAATGATCCCTCTACACGTTTGCTTAACTTTTCTGTATATGATTCCCATATTTCATTTCTCAAGCTAGGACTCAATGAAGAAAGTATTTCCTCGCGTTCTTCTTGGGTAAAATTATTGACCAGTGGTAAAAGGTTTCCCTTATCCATTTCTATTGCACTTGAATAAATAAACTCGATGTAACAATCTGAAATCTTTGACTTTGAACTTAACGCACAAACTGCATTATCAAATTTATGCAGCATTTCCGTTAGTTCTGTTTTCTCTTGATCAGAGAAAACGGTAGCACTTTCTAATTTTATTGATGAAGTATCAATTTGTTGGCAAGCCAACAAGAACAGAATTAAACAAAGAAAAAGAGCTAATGACTTTCGCATATGTAACGATTGTATGAGCAATATACTTAACTAACATTGCTCAATGCAATAAGGTGCCCGTGGCAACTGTTAATTTTCAATCTTTTGCTTTAAC
>CALHKJ010000223.1 GCA_938033975.1 uncultured Saprospiraceae bacterium
TCCATGTCATAGATAATCAACATCTCAACTCATCTACAAAGATTGCTGCTGGAATCATCAATCCAATCACAGGGAGGAAATTTGTAAAAAGTTGGATGATAGATCAACTTCTTCCTGAAGCATTAGAAACATATAGAGAAATAGAGCAAGTTGTAAATATCAAAGTGATTCATCCTGCCAATATTATAAGAGTTATTTTTAATGAGGAAAGTGATCGTCATTGGGAAAGAATCCAATTGAACGACTCTGCTAAAAAGTACATAGTTCAAGATCCAGATATTTCTAATTATAGCGATATCATACATCCTATTTTTGGTTATGGTGAATTGACTAATTCTTGTCGAATTGATATGGCCAAACTTATTGAAGCATATCAACAAAAATTATCAAAGGATAGTCTAATCAGTTTTGAGCAATTTAATTATGATCGTTTGTCATTTGACGAAAGTCTCATAAATTATTCTGGCCTTAAAGCCAGTCGCATTATCTTTTGTGAAGGTTATAAATCTATTTCTAATCCACTATTTTCATACCTCCCGTTTCAGCCAGCAAAAGGCCAAGCAATTAGATTTGAACTAGAAGGGTTTTACACTCAGAAAATGCTCAGACATAAACAGTTTATTGTTCCAATGAATGACAATCAATTTTGGTCAGGTGGAGGATACCAATGGGATGATCTCAATGAAAATACGAGTAATGAGTTTTTAGATAAATGGTTTGAGGATATGTCAGAAATGATCAAAATGAAACCAAAGTTAATTGACCATAAAGCTGCAGTAAGACCTGCGGTAAAGGGTAGAAGACCTCTGCTGGGGAACCATCCAACACATAAAAACGCTTATATATTTAACGGAATGGGGACTAAGGGAGCTTCCTTGGTACCTTATTGGGCCAATCATATGGTTTCCTATCTAGTAAACAACGAAATACTTGATAATCAGGTTGATATCAAGCGTTTTGAGCCTTAGAGAGCACAAAACGTATAAAAGATTGAAGCTTTTTGTGTAATCAATGAGATACATGCATCATATACATAAATCATATAAATATGTTCAGATTTTTGCTAATCCTAATGTCAATGTTATTGACGTCAAATTTGATGATGGCGCAGAGTAACGAGAAATTGTGGAAGGAAGTTGAAAAATATATGGAAGAAGGCAAACCTGCTTCTGCCACAGAACTCGTCGATGAAATCTATGATAGATCTCGTAAGGAAAATGATCATGATGAAATCATTAAATCCCTTCACTATAAAAATATTTTAAAAGCTGAATTAGAGGAAGACTTTGAGGCAAAATCTATTGCGAGATATGAAGGATATTTTAACCAAGAATCTGATCTAATCATAAAAGCAATTTTGGCCAATTCCTTAGGCAAGAGCTATATGAATTATTTGCAAAATTATGGTTGGAGACAACAAAACCGAACAAGTCAACTCGTAGAAGAAGACGGAGATATTCTAACTTACTCTAACGAAAAGTTACTGGATAAATCCTCCTTTTATTTTATGAGATCTCTAGATAATAAAGATGCTCTTCAGAAAGTATTAGCAAATGATTTACCTGCCATCATAAATTATAGTGAACAGACCCAAGCTAATGACGATTTGTATTTGATTCTCGCAATGGATATTGTAAGAAATTTTCAAAATTCCAATAATTACATCACAGCTCCTAAAGATGAATTTAAATTAAATCAGATTGGATTGGTGGGTAGTATTGCTGAATATCTTACTATTGATTTTGGCAATAAGGATGTGTTTCATCTTAAGAAATATGTAGCGACTTTATTTCAAGATTTATTGTCAGAATATGGTAGTAGATCCGAACTGTCCTTGATCAAAGTAAATATTGAGCGATTGAGATATATGAGCACCTATGCTGAGGAGCAAAATGAATCTCGAGAAGAACAAGAAGAATTAGATGGTCAATCTAAACGTATTGCAGCTCTTGAAAACTTTCTAGCCGAAAAGAAAGATAGCAAGCATGCTGAACTGATTGAGTATGAACTAATGAATTCATACATGAATAATCTTCCATTTAATATTCACTATGTAGAAAAGAGACAAAATCAAATTGATAATCTTACCAAGGTGCTGCCATTGGTTGACAAACTTCGAAAGTCCGATAACAATGGATACAAAGGACAAGCGTATGATGCAAGAACGTACATCAATAAAAAGGAATTACAGTTTAACAATGAATTAGCAATAACACCTGATAAAGAAGCATTGATGTATGTGAGCTATAGAAATGTTTCTGATGTAAGTTTTAGAATTATTGGCGTTGACAGCGAATCATACAATGAATTCCAAATGGATGGAGGAGAATTTCGATTTTTGCGTTTTCAGAAATTTAAAGCTGCTGCTGAATGGACAGAAAAACTACCACAAGCTGATGATCACATTGCTCATAGTATTGAACTAGTCATTCCAAAACTTCCAATAGGTCAATACTTAATCTTGGCTTATGATGGCAATTCGTTTAACACTTCAAAATTGGTACATGGCAGCAGACTTCATGTTTCAAATCTTTCTTACCATTTTATGAGTGTTGAAGGACAGCATCAGCTGGTTGTAATGGATAGAGAAACAGGTGAGCCCATTGCAGATGCACAAGTCGAAACATTTATTTCTGATTACAATAGAACCAAAAGAAAATCTGAACTAAAATCAATAGGTACAGATAAAACTGACCAAGATGGGTTAGTGGAGATTAAATCTAAATCTAGGAATAGAAACAACTTACAGTTCAAA
>CALHKJ010000224.1 GCA_938033975.1 uncultured Saprospiraceae bacterium
AAGAATTTTAGCTTTTATGATTTGAGCAATGTTGTATTTAATATTACAGATACCTTAACTACACCAATTCTAGAAGCAAATAGTGATTACAAGTTTACGTTGATGGGAGTAAGTGAGGATAATTGGATCAATCTTTTTGCCGAAATTGAATTCTCGACGAATTGATGTAGTTGAATCCCTAATTATTGAGAGTCTCTATTATCTTGTCTAGAGAAGTTTTGGCTTCTTTCATGACTGGTAGTAAAGGCCAAATGTGTGGCATGTTTTTTCCGTCAATAAGATCTAGTTTGACATTGGCTTCCAATAGTTTCTCGACTGCTATTTTCTGATCTGGATAAGTAATGTCGTTTTCTGCAATATATAATATTGTTGGTGGGAAGCCTTCAAAACTTCCATACAAAGGCGAGATCATTGGGTCTTTCAAATGATTGTTTTCTGAACACATGATCTTTGCACTTAGTAATCCCTTTTTTGATAGCATTGGGTCTCGTTGATCTACTGCCCCAATATCAGGATTTGTCATGCTTGCATCCATAACTGGAGAGATAGCAATTATTTTATTTGGCAAGGCTAATTGTTTGTTTATAAGTCTTTGTGTTAATCCAATAATAAGTGTTCCTCCAACGGAATCGCCCATAAAGTAGATTTGATTTGCATCATATTGTTCCAATGCAGCATGATAAATTGCATCAACATTTTCTGAAATTTTGGAAATTTTATTTTCTGGGGCTTTAGGATAATCGCAGACCCAAATGGTATGATTTGTATTTTTCGCTATCTTTTTAGCTGTATCCCAATGAAGTTTTGATGGACCTGAAATGAAGGCTCCTCCGTGGAGAAAAATAAGAAGCTTATCAGAATCTTTGTCTAGTGCAATTTCAGTAATCTGAGATTCTAAAACTGAAAATTTCTTGATGTGGTCCTTTTTATAAAAACTACCCTTTGGTTTATGAACATCAGCACGTCTTATTTTTTGATAGTCTATAGGATCTTTGCTAAAGTCTTTTTTTATGCCCATCATGTTGAGAAGCAAGATGGTAAGGTGGTAGCTGATGCTTTGTTTCATAGGGTGTTCTTTCTCTCCTAAATATAGCTAAAATCTGTAAGCCAAGAGGTCAGGAGACCTTTGGCTGGTTTTATTTTCCTAGACTGCAGAAGGTCTCCCGACCTCTTTGCTGCATCTGCATCTGCTGCTGCTTTCTAGCCAAGAGGTCAGTAGAACTTTGGCTGGTTCTAGTTTCAAACTTGCAGAAGGTCTCCCGACCTCTCTGCTGCATCTGCTGCTGCATCTGCTGCTGCATCTGCATCTGCTGCTGCTGCTGCTGCTGCTGCTTGTTAAACCCCTCTGCTCAATTCTTAAATTAAAAAAGCAAGACACCATTTGACATCTTGCTCTTTAGTATTGTTGCCTAAATAAATTTTACTTAACGATCACCACTTCGATTCTTCTATTCTTTGCTCTTCCTTCTGGTGTGTCGTTTGTTGCTACTGGATTGGCAGCTCCGAATCCTTCTGTTGAAATTCTTGTATCAGGAATACCAGCTGCAACTAACCTTGCTCTTACTGCCTCTGCTCTTTGTTGGGATAGAACCTGATTAGAATCTGGATTTCCTTGGCTATCTGTATATCCTTCAATTTTTACTTTGATGTCTTCATAAGCTTTTAAGATGGCAGAAAGGTTGTCTACTTCTAAGCCTGATTTGCCAGCTATATTTGCTGATCCTGAAGCAAAGTTTAGATTCTTAAAAACAAATCTTCCTTCTTTCTTTCCTTTGTTTCCTCTTTTGATGAAATTCATCATCTGTGCTCCAGCAGAACCTCTTGCAAATTTGATTTCATCTAATAAACCTTTTGCGGTTTCATTTACTTTACCGAAAGCATCTCCAACCGCTTTTGTTGCTTTGTCTGCAACATCTGTAACTGCTGTTGTTGTCTTTGTTACTTTATCCGTCACTGCTGGTGCGATTTTGTCTGCTCCTGCAAAGCAACCTTTGGTCATAAGCAACCAAATAAATCCTGCTGCAATTAAGAGGGCTAGTAACCATTTGAAAATACCTAGACCTCCAGTTTTTACTTCTTCTACTGGAGCTTTCGCAACAACAGGTTCTACCTTTTTAGGCTTAGCTGGTTTGACCGGCTTTTCTTTTTTTACTTTTTTTGGTGCTGGTTCCTCAACTACCTTTTCTTTTTTTACCCATCCAAAAGATGATAGCTCAGTCATTTCAAAGAAGCTATCAGGTAGAGCTGATTTTACATTGTCTTTTTGGCCATTCAATAGACTCTTAAGTCCATCGACACTTAGATTTTTTCCTTGAACTTCTCTAGCAATAGAAGATAGCATAAGTGGTGCACTAAGTTTAGACATCTTAGAAGCACTGTCTTTTCTGATATTGCTTTCTTCTGCCACAACATTGGTAGCTTCTCTTAATTTACCTGGGTATAATGAAGGAAGGAAATGTTGTCCTCTGTTTACAAGGCCATTTACAGTCTGAGGGCTTCTTGTAAAAATATCTTCAAGATCGTAATCTCTTACTGTTTCACTTTTCAAAATTTTATGCAGGTCTTTCGCTCCTTTATCGTAGCTAACTCTTTGAATCATTCCTGCTAAAATAGCAGCAAAGGTGCCGTCTACTGCCTTGCCCATATTGGCTTGTTCTTCATTAAAAAAAGTAGCTGAATTATCTGCCAAGCTAGTTCCTACCTTATTTTTTAGTGTTTGTAAAAGGTTAATTGCCATGTTTGTTTTAATGTTTAATTAGTTAGTTGTCATTGAGACGCAAAAACTTACTGAAAGTCTAATTTTTGAGCGCACAAATGGCAAAAATAATTATGTAGAGGCTCTTAAGTCTAGTTTTATGCTTAATACCATTTGGAAAGGAATTTCTTAGGTAGAGCTAATTAGTACAATATCTTAAGGGTATCTTTTATGACCATGGTCAGAGCTCTCATTTCTGTCGAGTATTGATTGATGTCTCTGACAATTATTTCGGTCAGATATATATAGCCATTTGAAGCATTCGCCGTTGTCAAGTAATATTGTGTCTCCTCATCTACCTTAAAGCTTTTGCTAATAAAATCATCCTTTACAGTCAAGTCATCATATGCTTCATATCCTCCTTCGGTTACAAATTTTTCGAAGAGCTCTAGTTTCAGGTCTTTGAAATAATTTGTGTCAATTTTGATACCGTCGATAGGTCTTCTGAAATTCTTAATAGATAGGATTGATTTTCCATTTTCATGACGTGCGCGGAATCGATCACTTTCAAATGGAGTCCACTCAATGGGTAACATGATTTGAATCATATCATCAAGCAAGTATGGTTTTAACTTTATGTCTAATTCTACTTCCTTAATATTTGATTTCAGTTCCTTATTTTTTGGTTGGTCAGAATCTTCTTTTTTGTTTTTAAAGAAATCAAAAATACCCATGTTGTTTTGTTTTGTTATAAGATCCTATGTGTTTTCAAATCCTATCTACTCCAATTCTACAAATTAATGATAATTATGCTACAACGGCCTCATGATGAGAAAAAAGTGCTTTTAGTTCTTCAATAGGTTCATTCCATTTTTCCTCCCATGGAATACCAAAAATAGAAGGACTGTTTTTGCCGCGTTGATATGCCTCTGTTAGGTCATTATATATTTGACCAACCTTATTTGGGAATTTGAATAAGCTGATAAGTAAGACACCTGCTGAGATAATCACTGGGATAGGGAAGGCTGCTTGCCCACAGATAAATGCATTTACCTTTGCTTCTCCTTCTAGGCTCACATCATAATCTAAGACTACATGCAATACATCGTGTATGTGTCTACGGCGCTCTCGCAAATATGTTCCTGCAGAATAATCTTTTTTAATCGGATATGGATAGCGTTCAAGTTTATGTTCTTGCATGAAATTACCTAAGTTCGAACCAAAACTGCCATGAGGATTTCTAAGCAGAATATCTACCTCAGGGATTCCTTCTCCATAATTTATATCGATTAATTTTTTGGCATTTTGATCAGCCAATACAATTTCAGATGCATTGTCGAATGCCTTAGAATTACTAATAATGTTCCCCAATTTAATCAGAGGGACAATGCTATTTTTTGGTGCTATAAGCAAACGAAGTAAATAATAAACAACTTTGATAGATGTAATAAATCGTTTTATGTATTTCATAGGTCTACGATTTAGTTTATTCTTTTTGATTCTTCAAAAAAGTAGTTATCCAGTCGATATTTATCTCGAGGGATATTCATTTGTTTGATAAATGCAAGCATGGTAGCAGCAGGTCCAATATTTACGAAAGTAATAGGCTCTGCTCTGTCAATCAAACGATGAATGGATGGAGCAAATTTTACCGGCGAATAGATGTTTTTTGCAATGCCATCTTTTAATTCTTCTGATGAGTTAATTTCTTTCACCAAGATGGAAGAAAATATTGGATACTTCAACTTTCCAAATTGAGCATGCTTTTCAATATAAGCTGATAATGGTATTGCTACATCTTTCAGCAACTCATGATGAAGTGGAACTGGAAGTTTGAACAACTCTTGCGCTGTAATATTCGGTGATACATTTACGGAAGTAGACCATTGCTCCAAATTCTCAATTGGGCCTGATACTAAAAACGAGTGGTCAGATTGATATACGGAAACAGCAAGACCAAATTTTTCAAGTTCAAGAAATGTTGCAATGTCATTGCAAGGCTTATTTATTTTTACCTGGTAACTAGAGCCAGTTCCCGCTTTTTTTGTTGCTTGCTGAATGAATTGGAGTAAGCCTATAAAAGTAGAAGAGAAAGAGGACACACCAGCACAAACCGATCTCGCCAAATCACCTAGGGACATGCCTAATAATAAATCTATAGGTTTGCCTTGCCTGCTATATCTATCAAAAATTCCTACTTGAACAGCCATTGCCGCAAGTACCATTGCGGAAAACCAATCCAAGTTTTCCTTTCTCTCACTAGACATGACCTCCTTAAGCTTGATAGGTACTCTTAATTTATTTAGTATCATCTGAGCTTCTTCAATCCGAGTCTGAACTTCAGGCCATTGAATGGCTAAGCTTCTAAGGTGGTCACTTTCGATCGCATCGATACCAGGGAAGAGTAGAATTGTTTTCATGATTTTAAGTTCGCACACTTACTCATTGCTCATAAAGATAATCAAGAAGTAATTCTCGGGTGATCTTGCCTTTTACAGGAGCTTTTATAATTTGTTCATCTGAATCAAGGATTAGGATGGTGGGTACACTATTGGAGTTGAATTTAGAAATACACATATGCGTCCATAGATTTCCTTTTGTTCGAATTCTAAAATTTTGTCCATCTCGAATTACTGTTTTCTCCTCAGGTAATTTGGTTCTGTCGTCACAATATAAGACTACAGGTATGAATTGAAGACCTTGGTCATAGTCGTCTATGAAATCATCTACTTGTTGATGAGAATTGAAGGCTAAAAGGAAAGTGAATACAATAAGAAATATAGGCTTCATGGTTGTTGCTCTTTTATTGCTTCTAATCTTGCTAAGTTAT
>CALHKJ010000225.1 GCA_938033975.1 uncultured Saprospiraceae bacterium
TTGAATGCTGAATTTCTTTCTACCTCATCGCTACCCGTATATAGAGATTCAAAAAGCGAACCAGTTCCTAAGAAATAGAAACCATTGGTAAAGAATTTCTCTAAAGTCACCTCAATACCTTTATTGCTACCAGTACCCTCAGAAACCAAATCATTTTTATCAATTGGAAAACCAAAATCGGCACCAACATTAAGCGTTGAAAATGATGTAGGAACTTTATCGACAGGAATATTTGAAAGATCCTGATAGTACACTTCTACCTTTGACCTCCAACTGTCATTAATTTTAAAATCATGTCCAATCACAAAATGATTACTCGTCATAAATCCTAAATCCTTATTTGGATTGGTAGCAACTCCATCAACAATTTTTGTTGCAAGTTGCATAGGAAGCGGTATGGTTTGATTATGCAATCCATATCCAAAATTAATTGTATGCTTTGGTGCAATATTCCAATTCAATGCCGCCCTTGGCTCAATAGCAAAGTCTTCATTTAAGTCATAGTAAAGTCCTCTTACTCCAGCATTAAGAGTTAGCTGCTCATTGATTCTATACTGTCCTTGCACGAATGGTTGAACTGTGAGAGTACTTTCATCAAAGTCTAAAATCTCTATCAAATCATAAACTCCATCTTGATCCTCATCGAATCCAAGTTCACCACTAAAAAAATCAATATCAACATCTACTTGCTCTACCAAAGCTCCAACTCTATAGCTCAATCTGCTATTGACCTTTTTATTAAAAAATGAATTTATATTTTTTGTCAGAAGAGCATTGGTAGTTTCTGCAAACTTGGTCTTAAATTCATTTTCTTGATCTACATTATAATACCTATCTCTGTAAAAATCATTTCCATTACCAGAAACACCTATTACAGTTCTTATGTACGATTGGTTATCCAACAGTAAATTATGCTTTAATCCCACCAAGCCAATTCTAGAATCAGCACCGCTATCTTCATCATCAAATGCAAACAAATCAGTCTCATCGACATCCTCCCGTAAAAACTCAATATCACTATTAGCAGCTAAGCCAAATAATACAAAATTACCAATTGGAGATTTTCCTAAATCCAACTTAAATGATAAATCTTGATAGCGGGGCAATGCGTTGGTCCCTACATCAATTCCGGCTTCCTGAGCTACGCCAATAAAAGAATATCGATAACCAACTAAAAAACTAGATCCATTTTTTTTCGAAATTGGCCCTTCAACCATTGCCTCAATTCCAGTTACTGCTCCTAACTGAAAAGTATACTCCATCTTATCCTTATTGCCAGAGCGAAAACCTAAATCAAATGCACCAGATAATGCGTTTCCATATTCAGCAGGAAAGGCACTTGTCAAAAAATCGGAACTCTTTAATAAATTTGTATTTAAGGCACTAACTGGCCCTCCTGTTGTACCTACTGTAGAGAAGTGATTTGGAGAAGGAATAGGAATCCCTTCCAACCTCCACAATAAACCTGTTGGACTGTTTCCCCTGATCACAATATCGTTTCTACTATCATCTGCTGTTCCTACTCCCGCAAAATTTCCTGCCAATCTACCAACATCAGATCTTCCACCCGAGTAGCGATTGACCTCTTCCATGCTAAATTGTCTAGTTGAGATTGTCGCCATGTCATTAATGGATCGATCCTTATCAACTCCTGCTGTAATTACTACCTCATTCAACTTAACCATCGATTCCTCCATAGAGATATTTAAATAGACTTCTTTCCCCGAGCTGATGTCCACATTCGGAATAACTATCGTTTCGTAACCCAAATAAGTTACCTCAAATGAATGCCTTCCTAATGGTGCTCCCTGGATCACAAATTCTCCTTCAATATCAGTACTTGAACCAATGGTTTTGTTCTCCACATTGATAAGCTTGATATTAGCTCCTATCAATGGGATTTCAGACTGTTTATCGATGATAATTCCTTTTACATTTTGTACTCCATCTTGACCAAAGAGCACATTTGAGAAAAGGAAAAAAATTGTAAGTGTGTAAATCAAATTTTTCATAAATCATTATTTTGATTCAAATCTGAGTTAAAAACAGCAAGCCAGAAAGGCATTTTCGGTGAACTGTTGAATGGAGTGGTTGAATTGTAGCAAGAAACAACTACTTTAGTTGAGGCTTGAACCATTTACATGTAAGTCATTCAGAAAATGTAAATTCAATTGCAAAAAATAACTTATAAATATCTCAATGAACTTGATTCATCTCAAGAAGAACAATATCATTATTCTGTTAAAGAAGCCTTTCCTTCTATTATTTTAAAATCTGAGCTCATTCAACAACAATGGAGAAAGATAGAGCAATATTTCCCAAGTCATCAAATCTTTGCATACAGTGCCGACAATGAACTTATAGGTTTTGTAAATACCATACCCTTCTCTTGGCAAAAAGATGCTAAAGAATTACCAAATGATGGATGGGATTGGATGGTAGAAAAGGGAATCAAAGATTATGAATCAGGCACCAAAACTAATTCCTTGGGTGGGCTACAAATCATTGTAACGAAAAAATACTTAGGACAAGGTTATAGTAAGATACTAATATCAAAAGCCAAAGAATTAAAAGAAAGCAATGCTTTCAAGAATCTTTTCATCCCAATTCGCCCAACATATAAGCATCAGTATGCAAGAATGTCGATGGAAGACTATCTGAATTATAAGGAGAAAAATAAAATTTATGACCCTTGGATCAGGACACATATCAATAGCGGAGCAAGCATTATTAAGATTTGCCACAACTCCATGAATGTAAAAGGGCCAATTCAATTCTGGGAAGAAATCCATGAATCCAAAATCGAAAAATCTGGTTCGCTATTAATTAAAGGAGCCTTGAGTCCTATAGTCATAGATCTAGAAAATAATTATGGAGAGTACCGAGAACCAAATATTTGGATTGCTTATTAATATATTTACACTAGTAAAATAATAGTAGATGACCACCTTCGAAACAACACTAGAAAATTTTAATAGCAGTCTTTGGGGACATCACATCGTGATCCCAATAGATATTAAAGAAAAATTCGTTATTGATAAGGATAGAAGAGTTATCATCAAGATTAACGGCTCACAGGAAATCCCTTGTGCCATAATGCCCAATGGCGATGACTACTTTTTTATCAATGTCAATAAGGAAAACAGAAAGAAACTTAAAATAAAAGAGGGAGACAAGGTGACTGTCGAAATTAAAAAAGATGAAAGCAAGTATGGCATGCCCATGCCTGAGGAGTTTGAAGAAATCCTATACCTTGACCCAGAAGTAGAAAAATACTTTCAGCAACTCACACCTGGCAAACAAAGAAACTTACTTCATTTAATAGGCAAACCAAAAGGTCAAGAAACGAGAATCAAAAAAGCAATCGTCATTTCTGAACATCTAAAAACCCATAAAGGAAGATTAGATTTCAAAATATTGAATGAAGAATACAAAAATTACAATTTCTAATCAATGAAAAGGAAGGATATTGTTCTTAAAAATCTCGCTCAAGAAATCAAATTTGGCAAACATGAATTTATCCGCGTCAATAAAATTGATCGAAATACCTTTGGAGAACAAATAGAATTACTTGACTTTGACCATTTAGAATCACTTTCCTGTAACCTTATGGAGATCATCAAAGATGAGAATAAAAATCTTTCAACAAGTGAAGCTTATGGAACAATCCTGCTGAAAGGAAATTGCAAAGTTCAATTGCTTCTAGATATTCTAGCCAAGGCTTTTAAAGCAGGAAACAAAGTCATTGTTTCTTCTGCATTAAACAAATCTCATACCTATCAGTTTTTACAGAAAGCTTGGCAATCTGTATTGGCATCTCAAGGATATGAT
>CALHKJ010000226.1 GCA_938033975.1 uncultured Saprospiraceae bacterium
TAATCCTAGGTGCTGTACCAGTAGAGTGGGTTAGCTTTGAAGGGCAAAATGAAGGTAGTTACAATCAATTAGATTGGGCTGTAACATCTCAAATTGACGTAAGTCATTACGAAGTTGAAAGAAGTCTGAATGATGTTTCAAACTTTGCAACAATTGGAAAAATACTTTCATACGGCTCAAGTGCTGAAAAAGTAGCTTATGAATATCAAGATTATGATATTGCAAGAGCAGGTATTTACTACTATCGAATCAAGCAAGTAGATCTTGATGGTAGAACAGATTATACAGATGTAATTGCAATAGATATTAAAGGCATTAGAATTGAGAAGCCTAAAACAAATGTGTATCCAAACCCAATGGTTGATGACTTCACACTTGAAGTAGAAACCTTTGAAGATGGATTGTCAATTGACTATACAATCATGAATGTAGATGGAAAAATTGTTCAGAAACGAACAAGTTTGACAGAGTCTGTTTCAGTTGGAAAGCATATCTTCTTGTTGAGTGCAAAAGAACTGACTCCAGGTATCTACACAATGAGAGTTACAGCTGGATCGACGATCGTTAATAAGAAGCTGATTGTTGTCAGCAACTAGAAATACTTATTAAGAGCCCAAAAAGAGGTGGCCACGTTGGCTGCCTCTTTTTTTTCAGCTATTTATAGAACGTTATTGTCAATATTATTAACAATAGACCTTAATGAAAATTGGATTTCTAATCAAAAAAGTCCCCAAAACCTATCATTTTCGTTAAATAAATTAATTACATTAAATTTTATTGTAATATATAATCTATCTAAAATCAATTATTTATATATTCGTATCTAATTTAATATGTAGATCCCGATTACAGTTATATTGAACCATTGGTTCATTCAACCAAATTAAGTATACCTATGAATCGGATCGACACCCTCAAATGTCTACCCCAAATCTTTTCTCTATTACTCCTTTTGCTTCTCGGCAACACTGCATTTTCACAGGCAAGCTCATGTTATGCTGTAAATGAAAATGGAGCTAATAACCAATTGTTTGTATTTGATCCTGTTACTGGGACATGGACCCATACTGGGCCTACTTGTACAAATAATATCGAAGCAATTACCATTGATATTTACACTCAAACGCTCTATGCGACCAATGCTGATGTATTGGGTACCATTGATGTAGCTACTGGAAAATTTACACCAAAAACTACATTAGGGACAATGACTGGGGATGTTGATAGTGATGGAGTTTTGGGAGATATTATTGATGTTAGGGATGTTGATGGTCTCTCTGTAGATCCAGTAGCTAACATATTATGGGCATCAGACCGTATTAATGGTCGTGATGTGATCTTTCAAATAGATTTAACAACTTGTTCGATTGTCACAGATGCTTTTGGACCTGGTGAAGATTATCTTGTGCCACCGGCAGTTTTGGATATGGCAGGAAACCCATTACCTCAAATTGATGATATTGCTTGGGATCCTTTCAATCAGGTATTATTAATGATTCAAAATAATGGAGCTGGAGTTGGTGTTTTAACATCATACGATGCAGTAACCGGAATAACCACAACATTAGGAGAAGTACCAGTGGATTTAGAAGGTCTAGGTTTTAATCAGTTCGGAACCTTATTTGGTTCTGCTGGAAATGCTGGAATGAATCTTTTCTTTGAAATTGATCCTGCCACAGGAGCAGGGACTGTTATAGCAGATATAGATCCAACTGGAACCTTTGTGGATTTTGAAGCTGTAGATTGTTTTACTTCTTGGAGCGATCTAGCACTAACAAAAGTAATCTCACCAACTCAGCCAACACCAATCGTAGCTGGTGATCAGGTTTGCTTTGATATCACGATTGTAAACCAAGGAAACGAACCAAATTATAATATAGAGTTGACAGATTATTTTCCTGCAGGTTTGACACTCACTGATCCAGCTTGGAGCATGAGTGGATCATCTGCAACTACAGTTATACCTGGCCCATTGGCAGTAGGTGCTAGCACTGTAGTTCCAATTTGCTTTACAGTAAATGCAGGATTTTCTGGCACTATTGTTAATACAGCTGAGATATCTTCGAGTGAAGATATAAATGGAACTCCATTACCAGATATCGATTCAACACCAGATACCTCAAATAATGAAACTTTAGTAAACGATAACGACATAAATGGATCTGGGTCCTTTTATGGAGAAGATGAAGATGATCATGATATTGCACAAATTACAATCTTACCTATTCCAGATTGTGCTGTTTCATCAAACAGTCCAATTTGTGAAGGAGAAACTTTGATGCTAATGGAAACTGCAGGAGATGCAGCAACATGGGCATGGTCAGGTCCGAATTCATTTTCAAGTACAAATCAAAATCCTACTATTGCAGGTGCTTCAACAGCTGCTACAGGAACATATACAGTTACAGTTACTGATGCAAATGGAGTTAGTTCTTCATGTGATGTTGCAGTTGTTGTAAATGCAAATCCAAATCCATCCATAACTATGGCAGGACCTTTCTGTATTGACGATGTAAGTCAATCAATAACAGCAACACCTGCTGGTGGAACTTTTTCTGGTCCAGGAATAACTGCAGGAGGAACTTTTGATCCAGCAGTAGCAGGAATAGGAATGCATACTATCAATTATACCTTTACTGATGCAAACGGTTGCACAGGATCAACATCAATAGAACTTACAGTTGTGGCTTTACCTAGTGTAAGCCTAACTCCTGCAGGTCCATTTTGCCTAAGCGATGCTGCAGAGAACTTAACTGCAAATCCAGCAGGTGGAACTTGGTCAGGAACTGGAGTGACAGCAACAGGAACATTTAGTCCAGCTACTGCTGGGGTAGGAACACATACGGTGAGCTACAGCTTTACTGATGCAAATGGATGTACCAATTCTGCAAATATGGATATAGTGGTTTATGCAGATCCTAATGTTACACTTGATCCAGCTGGACCTTTTTGTTTGATGGATGCACCATTAACTCTAACAGCAAGTCCTTTAGCGGGTAACTTTGTTGGAATGGGTATTACAAATGGTGCTACAGGAGTTTTTGATCCCACAATAGCTGGTGTTGGTACACATACAATTATGTACATGCACACTGATGAAAATGGATGTATGGGCACTGCAGAAATTGATATTGTTGTAAACCCATTGCCAGTCTTAACTATTGGTATGCCAACTTGTTCTGCAGATCTTTTAACTTATGAAGTAACAGTATCAACAGACGGTGATGCAATAACTGCATCAGCTGGTACAGTAAATAATTTAGGAGGTGGATCATATTTGATTGATCAAATTGCGATGGGCACAAATATTACAGTAACGTCAATCTTTAATGGAACAACATGTGAAACAAGCTTAATGGTAACTGCACCAGATTGCTCTTGTCCTTTGATTGACCCACCAACGAATATACCTAATGAAGAAATTTGTGAAGGAGAGGCCATCCCAGCTTTAACCGTTACAGTTGGTGCTGGACAAACTGCCGATTGGTATGATATGAACATGGCAGGTACTTTGCTTTTTACTGGTACTTCTTTCACGCCAACAATAGCTTCAACAACGGGTACCTATACTTATTATGTAGAAGCAAGAGATCTAATAACGGGTTGCGTAAGTTCACCTAGACTTCCAGTAATGCTTATAATCAATCCTTTGCCATCAGTTATGCTTGCACCTGCAGGACCTCTTTGTGTTGATGATAGTTCAATCACATTAGAAGGTATGCCAACTGGTGGAGTTTATGCTGGCAACGGAATTACCGATGCAGCTATTGGAACATTTGACCCAGCGACTGCTGGAGTCGGAACACACACAATTGATTATACTTATACAGATGCAAATGGTTGTTCAAACTCAGCAGCAATTGATATTGTTGTAAATGGATTGCCAGTAATAACTTTGGATCCAGCAGGTCCTTTCTGTCCAAATGATGCTGCAGTAAATCTTGTAGCTAACCCAGCAGGAGGTCAATGGAATGGTCCGGGCATTACAAATTCAGCAAACGGAACATTTGATCCTGCTGTTGCAGGAGTAGGTTCTCATGATATAACATACGCTATTTCTGATGCAAATGGATGCATGAGTGAAGCAAGTATGACAATTTTGGTAAATCCACTTCCAGTTATAACATTAGATGCACAAATGTGCTCAGCAGACTTGACAACTTATTCAGTTTCTGTTACTACAGATGGAGAAAATGTGACTGCTAGTGCAGGTACAGTATCAGGAGCTGCAGGTTCGTATACAGTAAGTGCTATTCCATCAGGAACTGCTGTTACAGTAACTGCAGAGATCACAGCTACTGGATGTTCAACTGAACTATTCATAAATGCTCCTTCATGCGAATGCCCAGATGTAAATCCTCCTTCAATTACAGACACTTATGTTATCTGTGAAGGCGATGCAATTCCAACTTTGACGGCAACAGTTGGAGCAGGCGAAATTGTTGATTGGTATGATATGGCTGCAGGAGGTACATTATTATTATCTGCAAGCACAACATACACGCCAACAATTACAAGTACAGCAGGAGTATATGTCTTCTATGCTGAAACAGTAGATACAAATTCTGGTTGCGTTAGTTCAACAAGAACTCCAGCTCAGATTACAATAAACGCTCTTCCAGTAGTAACCATCGATCCTGCAGGTC
>CALHKJ010000227.1 GCA_938033975.1 uncultured Saprospiraceae bacterium
ATACCATTACGCCCATCCACGAGAAAATATATGTTGATGCGATCAATGGAAAAGTCATAGCTAACTTTACGGAAGTATGCGACCATAGTGTGCCAGGCAAAGTCAAGACAAGATATTACGGAACCAAAGATATAATTTCAGATTCTGTTGGACAGAATATGTTTGACAATATCTTAGATAATTTAGCAAACAAAGGACGATTGGTTGTCATAGGCCTGGCCTCCGAATTAGCACAAGAACAATTTGAGAAATTGCACCAAGCTAGAGTTTATGAAAAGATATATTGGAAGGGTGCATCTATAAGATGTTTTATGAATCATTTGTATAAGGAAAAACATGAGGCCTCTAGAGCTTATCTATTTGAGCTTTATCAAAAACAACAACTCATTGTAAAACCAGACAAAACAGAATTTACCGGCATTGAGTCTATAAAAGAAGCTTCCAAATACCTATTGGCAGGAAAATCTTGTGGTAAGGTTGTGGTAAAAATATAATTAACTAACTTAATTAAAAATTAAAAGAATGGCTAAGGGATCTTCAGAGTATCGTGAATTTAAATATGGCTGGCCTGTTGTTGGTTCGTCTGCTTTAGGTATTGGTTTGGGCATGTCACCCCTACCGTTTTATACCATTGGTGTCTTTGTAGTTCCATTCATGCAAGAATTTGGCTGGAGTGTTTCAGATATTATGTTAGCAATTCTATTCTTTTCGGTGGCTGCTCTTTTTACAAGTCCATTGATAGGTATAATAACGGATCGAATAGGTGTGAGAAAAACCATTTTGATTTCCATTTTTACTTTTGCCTTAGCCTTTATGGCTTTTTCACTGAACACAGGAAACAAAACGGTTTACCTAAGCTTTTGGATTTTACTAGCTATTTTTGGATCGGGTACTTTACCCATAACTTGGACCAAAGCTATCAATGGATGGTTTAAGCACAAACGGGGATTGGCTCTTGGGCTGTCTCTTTTAGGGACAGGAATTTTTGGAGCTTTCGCTAAATATTACGCGTCCTTTTTCATTGAAAATTATGGATGGAGAACCGCATACGTTGCTCTTGCAATGCTACCTCTGTTGATCTCTCTGCCAATTGCCTTTTTCTTTTTTAGAGAACCAAATGATCCAAAAGTTGCGGACACGTATAAAAGAATGCAAGAAGAAATGAATTATACAGATGAAGAGAAAGATTACAAAAGTAAAGGCAAGACTTTAGGAGAAGCACTTAGAGATTGGAGATTCTGGATTCTTACTGCTTGTTTTATTCCAATCTCAATCGCAGTGGGCGGACCTATTCCAAATTTTGAGACAATCTTAGGATCAAAAGGATTTGAAACAACTGATGCTGTTTTGATTGCAAGTGTCGTTGGATTTTCAGTTGTTGTAGGTCGATTATTAGGAGGATACTTACTTGATAAATTTTGGGCACCGGCAGTATCTTTTGTCTTCTTTATTATTCCAGTCATAGCTTGCTATATTTTTATACAGGAAACACTAAGTTATAATATGGCAATTGCGGCGGTTGCAATTATTGGATTCGCAGCTGGAGTTGAATATGACCTAATGGCCTATCTGGTCTCCAAATACTTTGGGCTAAAAAACTATAGTTCAATTTATGGAGCATTGTATGGATTTTTTGCAATTGGAGCAGGATTTGGACCCTATATTTTTGCAAGATCCTTTGATACCACAGGCAGCTACTCAACCATATTTATGTATGCAATGGGACTCTTTGTGATAGGCGCATTGCCCCTGCTGTTTCTTGGCAAATATCAATATGATTAATTTTCTAATTGCATTTATTTCTGACTGAACTTTGTTTGCGAGGTCCTATATAAATTTCCGACAATTGGAATAAGAAATAAAATTACCAATTTTAATATTTACGTATTACTGCATCAAGCTTATTTTATAAACTACTAGAAAAGTTAAATCATTTAAAATAGCAAAGCTTGTCCAAATCTGACAGCCCTTTTTATTATACATTATCATTCAAACAATTAGCATAATTTTAGTTAATTTAGTTAACTATTAATTTACTTAATTTATTTGGGTGCGTGAATTATGAAATAGTAAATATCAGAGAAATCCTTTACTCAGTAGGTAATCTTACTAGTACCATAAATCTATTTGAAACATATGGTGGTTGGAATCGAATAGGAAAGTATGAAACTGATTCCTCAGTGCTCAATTTTTGGAAGCTCTCAAAGGATGTCCAGGCACAAGAAATTTTAATTCAATCAAATCATGTAGAAAATGGTCAAATAAGACTTATTAAGTTCGACAATTCCACACAACAATGCATTCGCTCCTCCCAACAACCTTGGGATACAGGTGGAATTATGGATATCAATCTGCGCGTACATGAAGTAGAGAAAAGTTTTGAGACCTTACGTGAAATGGGCTTTCACGGATTAAGTGATCCCTTGTTACAAACCATGGGGCCTTTCAAATTGTATGACATTTTGATGCGCGGTTATGATGACACAATCATAGCATTCACCCATCGTCTTGAGCCTCCGATGGAATTAAAATCAAAAATTAATTTGCCTACTCACGTTTACAAAAGTTCAATCACGGTAAAGGATCTTGAAGAAGCAAAAAAATTTTATGTTGAAACCTTAGGATGCAAGGTCCTGACAGAATACCAAGTCAAAAAAGATAGTCCTCAAGAAAACATGTTTGGCCTACCCCACAATCTGGCAGACAAAGTTACCTGCAAGGCGGTGATTTTTTCCATACATGGAGGCAAGGATACGGACTTTCAAATAGTATATTTTGATGGTGTAGATGGAAAAGATTTTAGCAAGCTTGCTGATGTTCCAAATAGAGGATTCGCATTGTACCGAGTGGAAGTAAATGGCATAGACTCTTACTACACAAAAGTATTAGAAACCTACACAGAATATAGACCAATGTCCGAAATGCATATAGAGCCATATGGTAAAGTAAAGTGCTTTAGTGTAAAAAGTCCAAATGGAGTCGTTTGGGAAATGTTTGAAAAACAAACTTGATACATTTGGAAGCTATTGATAAAATATTAAGCCAGCTAAAAGGTTCCTTTGATAATTTTCAACAGTTTTGGCAAGAAAATACTGAAGAGGAAATTCATGCAAATTATGTCGATAAGCCCCACCAACATATTCATTTAAAATTTGTACTTCCCGAAGACCAAAAAAATACTGTTGAGATTCATCATTTTACAGGAAGAAACAATGAAGAAATTGTAGGGAAACTAAAATTATCTTTTGAAATAACAAACAACAATAAGATAGAACTCATTGTAGATAATCAAAAAACTTATGAATTGGAGTTATTTGAACAGGGTTTCAAAACTATTGATCCCTTCTTATCACTCAATGCAGATTCTTTGGAAATACATGGATTAAATATTTATGAAAATGAGATAGCTTATAAACTAAAAAAATGTAGATACTTTGATGGTTGGTTACAATGCCCTGTTGATGGCAAAGAAGATGAGTTTTTTGAACTTAGAGGTTTGCAAATTCATGACCAAGGCGGAATGGCTCAGATCCAATATCAAGATGAAGTTTATACTGCTGAACTCACACAATTGGTTTTTGCTCATAAAATCCATATAATGAAGTTGGCTATATACGACCTACCAATTTCAGAAATTGGTATAAATTCAAAAGCCATCAGTTATACTTGGTCTAATCCAGAAGTGAAAAGAATAGGAATTAACTTAAGAAAAATAATCTCTGGTTGGACTTACATTGAAGCTGGTTATCTTAACTCAACTAATTTACAGAAGTAAAAATCAAGAAAAGCCTTTAAAAAATCGCCTATGAAAACATCGAGACGTAAGTTTTTAGGAACCATGACTGGAGCTGCAATCATAGCAGGTTGCGCAAATCCTAAGTCATCTAACGAGTCTACAAGCAAGACTATAAATGACAAACACACTGACAAAATCATGGATGCCATTGTAGTAGGTGCAGGCCTATCTGGATTGATGGCTGCTATGACTTTAGAAGAAGCTGGCTTAGAAGTGCTTACCCTAGAAGGAAGAAATAGATTAGGAGGAAGGGTCTATACTCTGATGGATGTACCTGGCAAACCTGAGGCAGCTGGAGAATACATCGGTGCAAATTATGCACGAATGAGAAATACAGTCAAGAAGCTGGGATTGAAACTTTACAATCCAGAAGTAAATGGCATTGATCGACCATGGATGTATAATATTCAAGGACAAAATATAGATGCTAAGTCTTGGGAATCCCATGCATTAAATCCACTTCAAGGTGATGATCGTGCCATGCTCCCCCATCGTTTTCTTTCTCGGATATCTAATATTGACAATCCATTAAAAGACAAGGGCTTGGATTATTGGCTAAGTCCAGAAATGCAGAAATATGATATTCCTCACGATCAATATCTGCGTTCGAAGGGAGTAAGTGAGGAAGCAATAAGATTAATGAATGTAGTCATTCACTCTGGTGGAATGACAAACACCTCTGCTATCAATGAGCTCAGGAGATATCATGTAATGGATTTTAATTCTAAGCTTAGTTTTGAAGATGGAAAATCTTGGAAAATGGTGGAAGGCGGTAATTCACTTTTACCAAAAGCTATGGCAGAAAGTCTGCAACACGAGCCAGTTCTTAACAAAACAGTCATCTCATTTAAAGAAGAAAATGGAATCGTAGAAATACAATGTGCTGATAACACCAGATATAAAGCAAGACAAGTGGTATGCAGCATTCCGATTTCAGTTCTAAGAAACGTTACATTTTTTCCTCAAATCAAAGGGATAACCAAAGATGCCATTGATCAAATTGACTATGGCTTATCTATCCAAGCTCACTATCTTATTAAATCACCTTTCTGGGAAGAAGATGGCCTCGATGGCAACATGTGGACTGATGGACCCATCGAAAGATTTGGAGTGAGAACCAAAAAGAAAGAGTCGGACCAAGATGCAGGGGTGGTATTTATCAATGGACCTGAGTCACTTAAATTTAGACTGATGACAGATGATCAAGTATTTGATTATGTGGAAAAAGAGCTTTATAAACTAAGACCTTCTATGGAGGACAAACTAGAAAGAATTATGATTCAATCTTGTGAACGTGATATACACGGTGCTGGAGATTGGGTATATTGGCAACCTGGTCAAGTCACTAAATTTGGAAACCATATGCGCAAGCCACATGGCAATATTCATTTTTGTGGAGAGCATACAGCCATTATGGAGAGAGGAATGGAAGGGGCTTTTGAATCAGGCGAACGAGCAGCAATGGATATCATCTTAAATAGTTAATTATGAAACAGATTATAATTATAATATTGATGCTATTGTCGCATGGTCTACAAGCACAATCTTCTGACCCCTATGCAAGAGACTTGATACAATTGGTCGAATTTTTCGAGGGTGAGTTTGATAATGATTCTCAATTATGGTTTGAAAATAGAAGTGATTGGCCGGGTGATGATGAAAACAAACACAAAAGACTTCATGCCATTCATACCAAAGTGAATCTTCCTGAATTTGGAGAACATATTTTTTATGTAGAAGAGTACATAGATGATGATCCAGAAAATGTAATCAGACAAAGAATTGTTCATTTCTATTCTGACATTGAAGCAGGAGGCATTGTACAAAAACTATATTTCTTAAAAGATGCAAAGAAATACCTTCACGCCCACATGGACATGGATTTATTACAAAAGATAAAACTAGATGAGGTTATGAGCTTGGAAAGCTGTAATGTAATATTCAAAAGAGAAGGAGATCAATTCTTTGGTCAAATGGAAGAGAAAAAATGTCAATTTGGAGAAGGCGAAAAACAAAGATATTCAGTCCATGACATTCATTTGTCCAGCACAAAATATTGGAGGACGGACCAAAGCTATTTGCTTGCAAATGATGAATTATATTCTGGTAATGCTTCGAATGAGCCTCATAAAATGAGAAAGGCACAAAATTATATTTGCGATATCTCTTTTACAGAGAAAGGATACTATGATCCTTCTGGAAATGATAAAAAATATGAAAAGCTTATTGTACACAATCAAGGAGGCAAGGTAGAAGTTCACGACCCAATAAAGGACAAGAACTATATATTGCAATTGAGAGAAAAAGAATATCCGTTTTACAAAGATGGGTCAGATTTCTTTATGTTGCGATTTATTGAAAAAGATGCTACTCGATCAGAAGTAATTGTCACCACGGAGCCAAATACAAAAAAGATATCTTTTTCACTAGGTTGGTCATCGGCATCCTGTAAAATTCAAGATTAGAAAAAACAAATTGAAAAATTAAATTATGGAAATTGGAAGTAAAGCACCTGACTTTAAATTGGTCTCTATCGACTTGAAGCCTATAACCAATAAGGACTATGAAGGTAAAAACATATTACTGTTGTTTTTCCCTCTTGCCTTCACAAGTGTGTGCACACAAGAAATGTGCCTTGCAAGTGAAGATATAAACACTTACAAAGATCTAAATGCTGAGATCATTGGCATCTCAGTTGACTCGCCATTTGTTCTTAAAAAGTTTGGTGAAGAAAATAATATTGAAATTACATTGGCCTCTGATTTTGACAGAGTTGCAAGCACCGCTTACGACACATTGTTTACGGATGACTTTTTAGGCCTTACGGGGTTTTCAAAACGTTCATCATATGTGATTGACAAAGAAGGTATGATCAGATATGCAGCAACTGCAGAAAGTGGAAAACTTCCTGACTTTGATAAAATTAAAGAGGTTTTGCAATCTTTGTAATGTACAACGAAGCTCTATTGTCACAAAGCTTCGTTGTTCTCAAATTTTATCAATAAGGCCTCTTCAAATATTGACCTTTTGCCTCTCCCACTACAGAACCATTTTCATACACTTTATGTCCCCTTAAGAAGGTGGTCTTGACTTGACCTGCAAGTTCCATTCCTTCAAATGGTGTATAACCTTGAGCTGATTCTGATTCTGCAGCTCTCACCACGAAAGAATCATTGGGATCAAACAAGACAACATCTGCATCGTATCCAATTGCCAAATCCCCTTTGCTTCGCAAGCCAAAACGTTTAGCAGGATTCCAACAGACCAATTCAGCTATGTGTTGCAAGCTCATTCCCCTTTTGGTTCCTTCAGTATAAAGACCAGAAAGCAAATATTCTGTCCCACCAAATCCAGATTTGGCTAAAAAGATATTGTCTGGATGTTTGTTGTCCAATTTAAACTCAGCACTACAACAAGCATGATCACTAACCACCCAGTCCAATTTTTTCTCCAACAACTTTGACCAAAGGTATTCCACATTTGCCCTATCTCTTATCGGAGGATTTACTTTAGCATGGCCAGCAGCAGGTGTATCCACATCTAAGAGCAAATGGCCAACCGTTACTTCTCTTTTAAAATTGATGTGAGGAAAACATTCTTGCATCATCAGAGCTGCATCAACTGCCTTTTTGGAAGTAAGATGCAAGAGGTTTATATTTTTGCAAGCTGTTTCATTAGCAAGATAACTGGCAATAAAAATCGCCAAGCCTTCTGAGTGTGGTGGTCTTGATGCACTATAAGCTCTCAAACCAGAAAGACTTCCATCCTTTTCCACAATCTCTGTATAGGCACGCATTATCTCCGCAGTCTCACAATGAAGACTTAGACTAATCTCATCTTGCAGATCTGGATTTTTATCTATAGCCTTTTGTACACTCCTCATGATAAATTCAAAATGTGCAATATCATACTGTTCACCTTCAGGCGTCATCAAAAATTCATTTTGACTCCCCTTGCTTGACTTACCATGCAATCCATGAGATCCATAAAACATGAATATCTTAAAAGAGGTCACTCCAAATTTCTCAATCAACATCTCAATCTCATCTCGGTGTTCATATCTGATTGGTGCCAAGTGATAAGCATAATCCACATGAAATCTATCCTTCGATATATCCAAAACCTTAGGGAAGAAATCTGCATACTTTCCAGTTTCATTCAGATAATAATGTCCAGTTCTCATATAGTTGATACTGGTGGTTACACCTCCCATTGCAGCGGCCTTACTTTCAGTTATTGCATCTTCAGACAAGTGAGAATAAATTCCTGTGTGCATGTGTGCATCTACCAATCCTGGAAAAGCAATTTTTCCTTTCCCGTCATATACTTCCTTAGCAGTAGATGGATCGATATCTACACCAAGCTGTGTGATTTTGCCATCTTTCACTCCAATGTCTTGCATACTTTGAGTAGCAGAATTTGGACTTACAAGTTTTACGTTTTTAATAATTAAATCTAACATCAGTTTTATTTTATCAGTTTTATTTTATCAAGTTATTTTCTCTCAGCTTTTTTATTTGTTCTTCCGTTAAGCCTATTTGCGAAAGCAAATCATCAGTAGCGTTTCCAATCTCTGGTGGATCATATCTCTTTTCAATTCTTTCTCCTTTGTATTCCAGAGGGAATTTTGGAAGTTTTACATCATTCCCATTCTTCATTTTGATTGGCATCAAACTATCTCCTTCATTCAATTGAGGATCGTTGTATAGGTCACCAGGTCTTGCAATTGGTGCAAAGGGGATATGAAACTCTCCGCACTTATCGATTATTTCTTGTTTAGACCATCCTGCCACACGCTTATCCAAGGCAGGAACAAACCACTCACGTTCATCGATACGTCCATTATTATCCTTTAGTCTTTCATCCTCCAACCAATCTTCCCACCCAAAGGCTTTACAGAATCTTTCCCAGTGTCGATCGCTTATGATTCCGATGAATACTTTATCCTCATCTTTGGTCTCAAAAATTTTGTAGATGGCCCATGCACTTAGTCGCTCTGGCATCGGAGGGATATCATAATCCACTTGCGATTGATAGGCCATGTGCTGACCAACCAAAAAAGTACAAGTCTCATATAGTGAAGCTTTGACAAAGCCACCCTCACCAGTCATGGATCTTTCATACAATGCTTGGAGAATACCGATGTAACCGAACATGCCACCAGTAATATCAACTACAGAAGTACCTGCCCGCAATGGATCACCAGACCTACCAGTCATGTACGCCAAGCCGCCCATCATCTGTACTACCTCATCCATCGCGTGCCGATTTTGATATGGCCCACTCAAGAAGCCTTTCAAAGAGCAATAGATTAATTTATTATTGTGCTCTTTCAAAACTTCATAACCAAGACCAAGACGATCCATCGTGCCTGGCCCAAAGTTTTCCACTAGAACATCAGTTTCTTTTACTAACTTTTTTATTATCTCAATGCCCTCTTTTGATTTCAAATCTACAGCAAGAGATTTTTTGTTTCGATTGTAAAACCAAAAGTATCCCGTACCAAAGCCTTTCAATCGTCTGGTACTGCTACCATCAACAGGTTCTACTAAAGTGACATCTGCTCCATTGTCTGCTAGCATCAAACCAGCACAAGGACCCATGACTGCATGAGTAAATTCTAATACCTTTATTCCTTTCAGTGGTGCACTAGGCATTTTTTCTAATATTTAACTTGTCCATTACCAATTGTGGTTCCTCTTCAATCTGCGTATTGAAGGTTGCATTGTATCGATTTAAGAATGCATAAAAACTAATGACTGAGACCAGCTCCACAATTTCTTCATCACTAAAATGTTGCTTCAATTTTTTAAAATCCTCGTCATCTACCTGATTGGGAACCATGGAAGATTTTAATGCTACTCTATAAGCTGCTCTTTCTTTTTCTGTAAAGAGCTCGCTGGTTTCAAATTCCCAGATTGCATTTAATTTCTCTTGCGAAACTCCATATTTCTGAGAAGAAAAAGCAGTGTGTGATTGGCAATACTCGCAGGCTCCTGCAAGGCTGGTCATAAAGCCTATCATTCTTTTAAATTCTGGAGAAAGGCTTCCTTGCTCCAAGATCGCCATGGTTAAACCAAGAAAAGCCTTGGCAATTTTAGGCGTATGAGCCATGATGTTTCCATCATTCAACTCAAAGCCAATTGACTTTTTTGCCATTTGCAGAATTCCATATAATTCATGCGTATTATCAATTTCTAGTCCAGCTAATCTTTGTTCCACAATTATAGTTTATAGGTTCCATTTTCTTTCAAATATTCAACAAGTCCACCAGAGTCTAAAATATCAATCATCACCTGTGGCATTTTTACTGCTTGATAAGATTCTCCATTTGTTTCATTCTTGATAAATCCTTCTTTTATATCAACCGACAGTTGATCTCCACGATTGATAAAGTGCTTCCCAATCTCCAAGACTGGAAGCCCAATATTGATTGCATTGCGATAAAAGATGCGTGCAAAATCCTCTGCAATCACTACCGCAATTCCTGACTTTTTTAAAGCGAGTGGCGCTTGCTCTCTTGAAGAACCGCAGCCAAAATTTTTACCTGCAACCAGATAATCTCCTGGCTTCACTTTTTTACTAAATTCAGGATCTAAATCTTCCAACACATGATCAGCAAGCGTACTCATGTCTAAGGTCTTGGTATACTTGCCTGGAATAATTCTATCCGTGTCAATATTGTCCCCATATACAAAGGTCATGTGTCTATATTTTTATGTTGTAATGTAACAGATGCTTTCATGATGCATTTGCGCTTGAAGTAATTTTTCCATTTAGTGCAGATGCCGCTACGGTTGCGGGCGCGGCCAAATAGATATTCGAATTAGGATTACCCATCCTTCCTTTAAAATTTCTGTTGGCTGCTGAGATCACCACTTCATCATTACCAGGAACACCTTGATGGGTTCCCACACATGGTCCACAGCCAGGCGTAATGATCGACGCCCCAGCTTCAATTAAAATTTGGAGTGTACCATCATTCATGGCATCGAGCAAAGTACTTTTGGAGGCCGGTGCAATCAGAAACCGTACTCCTTCTTTTATTCTTTTTCCTTTCAAAACCGCAGCTGCAGCTTGTAGATCCTCTAGTCGTCCATTGCAGCAAGTTCCGATAAAAGCATAATCAATTTCTGTTCCTTCCCATTGAGAAATATTGCCCACATTATCTGGAGATTCAGGAGCAGAAATTTGTGCTTCCAATCCACTGACATCAAATTCAAAAGTTTGAAGATAGACTGCATTCTCATCTGGCTCTATGACCTCAAAGTCATAATCTAGTAACAGTCCTTTAGGGTGAACGATTCCTGTCTTACCGCCCATCTCCGCTACCATATTGGCAATGGTCATTCTGCTCGCCAAGGTCATATCCTCAAAGGCTTCGCCGGCAAATTCTATGGATTGATAGGTAGCGCCAGAAATCGTCAGCTGACCTACCAAGAAAAGTATGAGATCCTTTGCAGACACGCCTTCTTGCAGTTTTCCTGAACAGACAATCTTGATACTTTCAGGCACCTTAAGCCAGATCTGTCCAGTCATCATGGTCGCGGCCAAATCTGTTGATCCTACCCCACATGCAAAGGCATTCAATGCACCGTAAGTGGGTGTGTGACTATCCGCTCCAATGAATACATCACCAGGCTTTACGAATTCGTGCTCCACCATTACTTGATGACAAATTCCCTCTCCAATTTCAAAAAGTTTTATGCCTTGTTCTTTTGCAAAAGCCCTCATCATTTTATGTAGATTCGCTATGCGTTCGTTTGGAGGTGGTACTGCATGATCGAGAACTAGTACACATTTACTTTTATCAAAAACCTGCTTTCCTCCCATCTCACGAAAGGCTTGAATAGCCAACGGTCCGGTAGTATCTGTTGCCATCACTCCATCAACAGGACAGATAATTAGATCCCCAGCTTTGACAGGATAGCCTACATGATTTGATAATATTTTTTCTGCAATAGTCATTTAATTCTTGAGCTTTGCTTTTTTTCAATTAGTTTATAAATTTTTCCATCGAGTGGTTCACCCAAAGTAGCTTGCATTTCCCAGGAGAGTTGTGCCACTTTTTCTATATCGACTCCTGTCGAATATCCCATCTCTTCAAACATTTTAATTGTATCTTCTGTGGCGATATTTCCTGTTGCATTTTTGATGAATGGGCAACCGCCCAAACCACCAAAGGCCGTATCAAAAATTCTTACCCCTACTCTAGTGGCTGTCACTGCATTGGCATAGCCTTTGGATTCTGTGTTGTGTAAGTGCAAGACAACAGGAATTCCTTTTGCCTCCTCCATAACTCGTCCCATTAAAAATTCCACCGATGCTGGGTTACCCATACCAGTAGAGTCAGCCAATGCCAATTCATCTATACCCGCATCCAAATGTTGCTTGACCATATTCATCACATGTTCTGGATCTATTTTCCCTTCGTATCTACATCCAAATGCACACTGGATTCCACCGCGCACTACAATATCATTGTCTTTGCATTTTTTGACCATTTCTATAAATGCCTTTCTGGCTTCCGCCAATGTTTTCCTGGCATTTTTTTGACTATGTAGATCACTAGCAGAGATGGAACATGATAGATGATCTAAACCCGCCTCAACTGCTCGATCTACACCGCGCTCATTCAATACCAAACCACTGTAGACTACTCCTTCTTCCTTTTTCACTCCAGCACACACCAATTCTGCATCTGCCATTTGGGGCACCAATTTGGGATGAACAAAGGAAGCAATCTGAATCCTTTTTATTCCTGCATCTACCAAACTATGTACATATTCGATTTTCTTTTCTGTACTAATGATTGTACTTATGTTTTGTATCCCATCTCTTAGGCCTTGCTCTTCAATTAATATGTTAGATTCTTCTTTAATCATTTTCATTTACTGGTTCAACAAATTCCAACCAAGCTCCTTCTGGGCTTTGGATAGACAAGCATCGACATTTACCGTAAGGTGGTATATCTATAACTCCATCATTGATAATCTCAACATTCTCTGACATCAAATGCTTTTTAAAAGCCTCCAAGTTATGAACCGGAAAGCGCAAGCTCATAATTCCCAGATTTGGCGGATTTGCATGCATGGAAAAATCTCGGCCTTGCAATCCCTTAAGACAAACCAACTCAACCGATCCAATGTTGCTCCCCGAAGGAGAAACTATGAGAATCTGTCTTTCTATCTTCTGATAAATATTCTGTGGCACACCAAACAAATTCTCATCCTTGTCACTTCCTTGCAGATTCAAGTCCATGTAGATTTTGAATCCCAAGGTATTGATGTAAAAATCTCTGGCCTTGTCTAAGTCTGCAACAATTTGAGAAGAATTGAAAACATTACTCAACTTTTCTAAATTATTGTAGCCCTCCAGCTTGGGAGCAAATCTTTGAATCAAAGCCACAACTACATCTTCTGGACCATGCAATAGTACTTCCGCCACATGGAATTGTTCAAAGTGATATTCCATCGGAGAACTGTAGGCAGTCCAACCTTCTTTTTGGAATTCTTCATAACTTTTCTCCATGTTCAAGGCACGAATATCTAAATCGTAAATGCCTCCAGTATCCCAGGATTGTGCAGAGTCTCGGATATGCCTCTGTGCCACTCCATTAAAGCTCATCAACCTGATTAATCCTTTTTGGTCTTCATCATTGTACAATAAAATTTGATCTGCAGTGGC
>CALHKJ010000228.1 GCA_938033975.1 uncultured Saprospiraceae bacterium
TTGTTACTGTAGTGGTAATCGTTGTATAGTCATCTGGATTTTCTACAATCAAAGTCAGATTAAAAGTATCATTAGCACAAACAGCTTCTGTTGGTCCTTCAATACCTTCAATATCATTAAATGGTCCATCGTCCATAATAAGAGTAACCTTTGCAGTATCAGAACACATGTTCACATTTGTGACTTTTGCAAACACACAATCGCCTACACCTTCTTCAAGTTCTATACTAGGCCCACTGCCAAGAGGTTCGCCATTTTCATCGCACCAAATGATATCATCAGGGTCTGCATTTGTTTCTGCTTCTAATGTAACTGGATATTCATCAAATACAAGAGTATCTCCAGCTGTTATTTCTATTATTGGTTCAGGTGCAATTTCGATTGTCATAGTAATTGGTAAGCCAGGACACAAATCGGAGAAATCCATTAATGTTACATCATAAAAAGCTGACTCTCCATCAATCAAATCAGGATAAGTGTAGCATGGTGTAAAGGCACTTGAGGTATCTGCGTCAGTCGTTAAATCTCCAAAATCCCAGAAAGGAATTCCATTTTCAGGATCTATATTTGATTCAAAACACATTGTTGTTCCACCGCAAATTGCAAGTGAATCTGAAATGGTTAATTGAGGATTTTCAGCTGGTTCTACAACTAATGTATCCGATAAAGTACAGTATTCATTTGTTACTGTGAACGGAATTCCAAAAACATCTTCATCATCACCAACCCCTATGATTGGCAAGCCATTCTCATCAAATCCAACAATGTGTGAATCGTCTTCAAATACGATTACAATTGCATCGTCCGGATTATTGTTTATAATTTCATATTGGATTGTATCACCTGGACACATAGCCAATGGATTTTCATATTCTAGATCTGGATTACCATTGATCACTTCTACACAGGTTGAGATATCACAAGCTGCATTTGCACCAGCAATTCTTACACATATTTCTTTGACATCAAAGTCAAGACCTGCATCATAAGATAAGCTAGTCCCTGTTCCAATAATCTCTGTGAATTCAGGACCACATGACCACTCATATTCAACTCCATCAATTGCTCCAATCAAAGCCAATTCGATCATTCCATTGCAGTATAAATCTTCAGCTGGACCAAAACCTAATTGATCTACATCTGGCGCAGCCAAATCTTCTGGTATAACCAAAATTGAAGTTTCAAGTACACATTCACCATCCGTGATGGTAACATGATATGTTGTTATTTCTGTAACTGATACAACTGGATCTGAAAAATTCACCATATCGGTAAATGTCAATCCATCGGTTGGATCCCATGTATAGGTATAATTAGGATCTGCATCCAACAATAAAGGAGTAGCATCTCCATCACAATCTATAACTGGATTACCATTGAATGTTACATCTAGGTCACCACCAAATATTGCGGTTTCACATGCATGAATATCACAAGCTGCATTTGCTCCTGCAATTCTTACACATATTTCTTTAGTATCAAAAGTACCGGCATCATAGCTCAGACTTGTCCCAGTTCCTACGATCTGAGTAAAGTCAGATCCACAAGACCATTCATATTGAACTCCTGGTATTGGATCTAAAACAGTTGCTGAAATAATCCCAGAACAGAATTCATTACCTCCTGCTCCTGTTCCATTTAAATCTATGGTTGGTATAGCTAGGTTTTGTGGTATAACTTGCACTGAACCTGTTGCTGTACATCCATCTCCAGTTACTGTAACTGAGTAAGTAGTAATTTCTGAAACAGAAACAACTGGGTCAGAGAAATTCACATTATCAGTGAATGTAAGTCCTGTTGTAGGACTCCAATTGTATGTATAATTTGGATTACCGTTCAAGATCAAAGGAGTATTATCTCCTGGACAATCAATAACGGGATTCCCGTTAAAACTTATTTGAATTTGGCCAAGAGCGGTGCTACATGCATGAATATCACAAGCTGCATTTGCTCCAGCTATTCTTACACATATTTCTTTTGAGGTAAAATTACCTGCATTGTAATTCAAACTAGTTCCTGTTCCTATTATTTCTGTAAAATCAGAACCACAAGACCATTCATATTGAACACCAGGAATAGGGTTTGAAACTGAGGCAGTAATAATCCCATCACAGAATTCATTTCCACTTGCACCATCTCCAGTTAATTGGAGATTAGGGATTGCAAGGTTTTGTGGAATAACAATTACAGATCCTTCAAATGTACATGCACCATCAGAAACAGTAACAGAGTATGTGGTTACCTCTGAAATAGAAACGATTGGATCCGAAAAATTTGTATTATCTGTAAATGTAAGTCCAGTTGTTGGACTCCAATTATAAACATAATTAGGGTTGGCATTAATCAACAAAGGCGTTGCATCACCAGGACAATCGATAACTGGGTTTCCGTTAAAAGTAACATCTAAGGTACCAGTTCCTCCAGGGAAATTATCAGGTATAAATGTTTCTGAAACAGAGAAGCTACAGCCATTATCATAATTTACTGTCGCAGTTACAACTGCAGTCTCAGTAATTATTCCATTTAAATCTATTGGGTTTCCAGTAAAGTTGAAAGTCATACCACCAACACTTACTACCCAGTCAACTGAAGTTATATTTCCATTTATTGAACCACCTGTAGCGTTAACTTGTAGTGACTGTGTTCCACAGTCATCACTACCACCACCGCCTCCAGTAGTATCAGTTACAATAGCAATATCAAAATCGGGTACCAAATCGTTATTCACACTAATAGATTGTGAATTAGTTTGAGCAGTACACCCATTTGAGAAATTCACATCATGGGTAATTGAAATTATATCACTTACGGTTTCAACAGTAAATGAAGGCACATTTCCAGGATCAATTGCTTGACCGTCTACTATTACGCTCCAAGAATATGACTCGACTGTAAAACCTTCTGTATTTGCGTTGTTGGTAAATGAAACAATAAATCCATTATCTGTACATTCCTCAAGAACTGCTATAAAAGAAGCAAATGGGAATAAATCACTTACGTTGAATGATTCTGTAAATGTATTCTGACATCCAGAACTACTGGTTGCCAATAAACTTATTGTAACATTATCTGTGTCGTTTAGAGTTAAGGCAACTGTAGGTCCTGTAGCTGCTTGAGCTACACCATTTACAGTAATGGTCCAATCCCAACTATTCACTTCAAAGCCTTCATTTTGATCAAATGCTGTACTTACTAAATTAAGGTTTACAGTTGATCCATTACAAGCAGATACATCAACATCAAATCCGTCAGTTGATCCATCTACTCCATTTCCAATTACTCCATTATTAAAAGCAGAAACTGTTAATTCGCTTGCTTCAAAACAATCTCCAAGCACTACTTCTTTTCTTATTGTATAAATTCCTTCTGCTGGAAATGTATAGACTGGGTTAGCTCCAACAACAACTGTAGAAGGATCAGTACTTGGCCAATCAAAATACCATGTACAAGTAGATCCTGCTGGATTAGTACCTGTTACAAAATTGAAGGTAGTTCCATTACATGAAGTTGCTGTTTGACCTCCTGCAATTTGAATATCTGCATCAAGATCTACAGTAGAACTTGCACAAGTTGTGTTTATTAACAACTCATCAAGATCCCAAACTGAAACTGCTCCACCTACAAAGTCAGCACAATAAGCTGTCAACTCAAAATTAAAAGTTGTTGCACTAGATACTGTAAATGCAGGATTTGAAGAAAAATCAAAACTTTCAAGAGACCACTCTTGAGAAGTTGGAATATCTGATTCGTCGTATACTACCTGTCCGTTTACCAATACTCTAACAGCATACAAAAGTGGTCTGTTGTTTTGACCATTGTTTCCATTAATGTATTGAAAAATTGGAGATGATAATTCATAAAAAGAAATTGATGATAATGTTGATGGTCCGTTAGTTGGACTCACTAAAACATCAAATCTAACAGCCTGATCTTCGCCAGGAACATATTCACAACTTGTGTTGTAAGGAATACACATTCCTGGGGTATCATTTACTCCCGGAGTACATGAATGTGGATTTTCTGTAGGATTATTTCTATATAAGTGCCCTACTCCTGCTAGAGATACATCATTGCATACACCAGAATTGGAAGCACTTGCTGTAAATTCCGAATAGTCGGTGTTGGTGCCATTTGTTGTATTGGACACACATGCATCAAAGCTTACAAGCAAAGATGAATTTACAGTTTCACTATTACATTGAGCTTGCAGGTTTGTACCAAAACAAAGAACTGAAAGTAATAGAACCAAACATTTTATAACCTTAGGCGTCATATTAAAAAGCTTATTCCTTTAATTTAATTTTCTAACACTAACAATCTGAGCACGTCGCTCTTTCGAAGCTTCAACACTATAGATTGATCGTTTTGTATTGGTATTGCTATCACTTATTCCTTTAGGTGCTAGCTCTTCTCCGTAAGAAACATCAGTTAAAATTAATGCTCCACTATTAAGATATTGATCAAAAGCTCCTGATGCAAAATCTCTCATTTCATTGCGTAAACTATATACTCTTCGTTGTCCAAGAGCTAAGTTGTATTTGTTAGCTGCCTTTGGACTTGCAAAACCTTTTATTGATACTTCAAATGACTCTCCATTTCTAAGTCTCTCTAAAAGTTTATCCAAGAACAATTGCATCTTGTTGTATTCTCCTTTTACTCTGTCTTCAAAGAAAGCTTCTAACTCCTGAGAGGCACTGTATTTTAAATCACCTGAAATTCCAGCTGAAGCTTTTGTTTTAAACTCTTCCTTCTTAGCATAATAAGGGAAATAAGTATCTGTATAATTTGTCAAGGTATACATGTTCTTTGATCGTGGATCAGGGTAATCATTATCAAAGTAAAGCGTAACCGGCAAATAGATATTGAGGTTTGGTTTACCCATGAATAAGTCCCTCTTTATTCTTCCTTGATTCTCAGGGTCACATGTATCTATTTCAAAGGTCTGTGATTCAAAGCCATCCTTGAATGCTGTTATTCTATATTTCGTGCATGGGTCTAACTCAAAATTGAAATCATTTCCATCCTCATTGTATCTGATAACATCAATCTTAGATGGATCATCTAAATTTTCAAGAATGATTGTCACTCCGGCTAAATCTTCTTTTGTTGCTTCATCATAAGTGAACACATCCAATATTGTCACCATTTGATCTAAGTAAAGCTTTTTCGTGATTTCCTCTCCTTTCCTGATGTTTTTAGTGCTTAAAGAAACTGTATCAGAACTAAAGCCTTCTCTTTCTGCAATCACTATATAATCTCTTCCTGAAGGAAGTGTAAAGATGTGATCATTATCATCTGGATTTGTGATAACTGCAATTTCTTCATTGGTAGCAGCATCCAGAATCCTTACTGTTGTACTTACAAGTGAATCACCAGTAGTTTTATTAAAAGTAAGAGCATTAAAGATCACGTCAAATTCTTCAATTTCGACACCATAAATATCATAGCAACAAGCTTCGACTTGATTTTCTAGATATTGAGACCCAACTCTATTTGAAGACATAAAACCTTCACTACCTTCATCATTCATTGTAAAATACAAGTCATGATAACTAGTGTTGACAGGTGAGCCCATGTTCTCAACATTAACAAATTTCCCAGCGTCTTCTTTATAGTCAGCTCTAAACACATCGTAACCTCCAAATCCTAGTCTTCCATTAGAACTAAAGTAAAGCGATGAACTTGCGGACTGATAAAAAGGAGTAATTTCATCTTCAGCAGTATTAATCTCGGATAGATTTCTAGGGTCTGAAAATTTTGTATCAGACTCAATGACTGTATACCAAATATCAAGTTTACCTTTTCCGCCATCTCTATCGGAAACAAAATAAAGTACTTCTCTACTAGCATTTTTATCATAAGCTATGCTCGGTTGAGTATTTGTAGCCCCATCTGCATTAACTGGTGCAGGAAGCCTCGTTGAGTTTCCAAAGTTGCCTTCATCATCTATCGAACGGTAGTATAAGTCGCAAACAATATCATATGAATTTGCATACTCACATATCGTATAATAGATTCTTGTTCTATTCATGTTGATTGCTGTATGAGCAACCAATTTATCCGAGTTATTAATATCACCTTCGAGCAATCCGTTAAGGCCATCATCTCCAGATTTCATTAATAATTTACTAAGCTTTCTATTACTTGGGCTTTCTTCATTATCATCATCAAATCTCAATGATGAATAATACAATTCTTCATCAACCTGCTGTGCTCCAAATTCTGAATATTCAGTATTTACTTCTGCTCCTAAATTTTCAACTTTTATGTAATCTAGTACATTATCTTTCTCTTTTAATGCCCATTCTGAAGCTTCAA
>CALHKJ010000229.1 GCA_938033975.1 uncultured Saprospiraceae bacterium
TAAAAAGACTCAATAAAAAGTATGAGTCATGGATAGAAACTTATGATTTGGGTAAGCTTTTAGTGATCCCTGTTGATGATATAGATTTCAAAAACAATCCTGCTGACTTTGGTTCTATCATTGAAAGTGTTGATGCAGAACTTCACGGACTCTTCTAAAAACCTTTTCTTGCATTTCTTGTCTTAGTAATATGAATTATAAATCACTAAAGGATTTTTGTATTGATAATGGTGTAGAACTTGTTGCAGTTTCTAAAACAAGAAGCAACGACGAGATACTAGAGATCTACAATCAGGGTCAAAGGGTTTTTGGAGAGAACAGAGTGCAAGAATGGTTGGAGAAAAAAGATCAATTACCTAATGATATCGAATGGCATATTATTGGACATTTACAAACCAATAAAGTCAAATTTATTATTCCTGGAGTAACTCTAATTCATTCTATTGATTCAGTGAAACTTTTAAACAAAGTGAATCAAGTAAGTAAGGAGGCAAACCAAATAACAAAGGTTCTCCTTCAATACAAAGTAGCTCAAGAGGTGACCAAATTTGGTATTGATCCAGATAATGACTTAGGGATAATAGAGGCATGTCGTGAATTGACTAATGTAGAAGTTTGTGGCCTTATGGCAATGGGGACTTTCACAAACGACAAGAATATAAACAAAAGAGAATTTGAAAAATTAGTTTCTATTTTTAATCGCTTGAAGGAAACAGAATTTAAAAATTCAGACTTATTCAAAATCAAATCAATGGGCATGTCTGGAGATTATGATTTGGCAATTGAGCACGGATCGAATATGGTTCGAGTCGGCTCTTTACTATTTAATTAAAATGTTATGTTGAAAATTGGAATAATCAAAGAAGAAAAGAATCCACCTGATAGTAGAGTTCCTTTAAATCCGAATCAATGCAAAGAACTGATTGAAGCTGGATTTGATATTCTTGTTCAAAACTCAGAATCTAGATGTTTTCCCGATGCTGATTATTTAGCTTTAGGCATACCGATGGATAATGATGTTTCTGGCCAAGATATTCTCCTGGGCGTTAAAGAAGTTCCAATTGCATCATTAATTGAGAATAAAACCTATTTCTTCTTTTCTCATACCATCAAAGAGCAGGCCTATAACCAGAAATTACTCAAAGCAGCAGTAGAGAAAAATATTAAATTAATTGATTACGAGGTTCTTACAAATAACGAAGGAAAAAGAGTTATTGCTTTTGGTAAATTTGCGGGCATGGTGGGTGCACACAATGCTTTATGGACCTTCTCAAAAAGGACAAAGGCTTTTGAATTACCAAGAATGAATGGTCTTTATGACTATGAAGCTGCCAAAGAAGTCTACAACAAAACTGATTTCCCAGCCTGCAAAGTTGTACTAACTGGAACCGGCAGAGTTTCTGGTGGTGCTGAATTGGTACTTCTTGATATGGGCTTTAAAAAGGTGCGACCTATTGATTATGTAACACAAGAATTTGATTACCCTGTCTTCACTCAATTGAGTAGTTTTTATTACGCCAAAAGAAAAGATGGCAAAGAGTTCGATAATGTGCAGGACTTTTATAAAAATCCACAAGACTACGAATCTGATTTTGGACACTTTATTTCATGCTCTGACATCATGATCAATGGTATATATTGGGATAACGATGCACCAGCATTTTTTACAATTGAAGACATGAAGAAAGACAAATTCAGTATTAATGTTATTGCAGATGTTACTTGTGATATTGCTCCAGTAAGTTCTATCCCTTCAACTATAAAAGCAAGTACTATTGCAGATCCAGTTTTTGGGTTTGATCCAAGTACTCAAAAAGAAACGGAGCCATATTTACAGCATGTTGTTGATATGATGACCATTGATAATTTACCCAATGAGTTGCCAAGAGACGCCTCAACTGCTTTTGGCACTATGTTTATTGAACACGTTATGCCTCAATTATCCGGCAAGGAAAACGGCGATATGATTGAAAGAGCAACTGTGGCTCAAAATAAAGATCTAGGCAAACACTTTGAATATTTGCGATCCTACTTAGAAGGATAAATTAATTCATATTTTGAAGATTGTTCATCATATTCTGCATTGCTGCAGGATTCTTACTCATTTGATGCATCATCTTTCTCATTTGATCAAACTGTTTAATAAACATATTGATTTCATGAATATTATGTCCACAACCTTTAGCTATTCTTCTCTTTCTGCTCATATTAAGAAGCCCAGGTTGAGCTCTTTCCTCAGGTGTCATGGACTTTATGATAGCCTCAACCTTTCCAAAAGCTTTATCATCAACATCCAAATTTTTGGTGATTTTATTCATTCCAGGAATCATACCCATCAATGACTTCAAATCTCCCATTTTCTTTATCTGATTCAACTGACCTAAGAAATCATTAAAATCAAACTTGTTCTTTTTAATTTTCTTTTCAATTCTCTTCGCCTCTTTCTCATCAAATTGTTCTTGTGCCTTTTCTACAAAGGTTACAATATCACCCATGCCTAGTATTCTTTGAGCCATTCTTTCTGGATGGAAAACCTCCATGTCTTCCATCTTCTCCCCATTACTGATAAATTTAATAGGCTTACCAACCGTGTATTTTACAGATAAGGCTGCCCCACCTCTTGTATCACCATCGAGCTTAGTCAATACAACACCATCATAGTTTATTTTTTC
>CALHKJ010000230.1 GCA_938033975.1 uncultured Saprospiraceae bacterium
ATATGCACATAAAAATGACGAAAATCATCCTTGGATCAAAATGAAACCCGATGTCTTTTTTACTGAAATGCCAAAGATTGATAATACAATTACAGTAATTCATGTACCTGGACATAGTGCAGGAAGTATTTGTGTCTTGGAAGAAAAATCAAAATCCTTATTTGCCGGAGATACATTTTATGGAAATGAAAAAGGAGAAATTAGAGACTTTACGAGAGAAAGCCAAGCTGATTATGAAAACCTAGAAGACAGGATAAAAAGTTGTAAAAATCTACTTAATTATGATTTTGAAAATGTTTATCCCTTTCACTATGAAATAATTCTAAAAAATGGAAAGCAAAAACTAGCAGCATTCATATCGAATAAATAAACCAGAATAAAATTCCATAAAATCACACAATTACAATTATGAATTCGGACCAGGAGAACGAAGCATAAAAAAGTGAGTGATCTCTATGGATTCGTATTGGCAGGGTTTCATCTGATAAAAGATATCTTTTTAACCAATAGCAATCTTCAATGTGTATCCTATTAAAGCTCTATTCTTCTTTTTCAGTCAAAGTATCTAGTGGTAAACAACTAAAGAAGGTGATACGGAGGCCTCACCAATTCATTACAGGAAGAGTGACACTAAATTCAGAGGCAAAATGAAGAAACTCAAGAAATAAGAAAGAATTATTGTTTTAGTAATTAAATGGCCTTGCTCTACACTGAATAAGGCCATTTTTTTATACACTATTTATCTGTAGCCAGTAGATCTTTCATTCCTTCAAAATTTCAATATTCTTATCAAGACCCTGAAAGTTTTTGTTTTACGACCATAGGCAGAGACCATGATTCTACAATGCTTGGTTGTAGATTCATAGTACCAATACATCATTTACGATTGATATCTCCGAATTACCCCAGGGCCTCTATTTTCTTAAGGCTAGCAATTTGACAAACAACCACTTGGAATTGCAAAAAATCATTAAGAATAATTAGAATCAGTTGATAAGATAGCTTTCATTCAACAGCAGCTCTACATCACCATAAATAAAATTCTAAGAACTAAAAAATATTGATAATGTACTTTAAATCTTTCAGAAACCATTGCTGTCTAGCCGAAATAAAAAGTTGATATATTGCAATCACTTATGAAAACAAAGAATGTATTTCCTATCATGATTTTTTGTTTTGTATTTGGTGTAGTGGCTTGCTTTGGTCAGGACCAAAACTACATTGACAGTCTTACAAGCAAAATAAAGACCTCAACACCTCTTGACAAGCAAAAGTTATATACTGATCTGATGTATACCTATTTCTACCATGACTTGGTAATAGCTCGCAGCTACTTAGATTCCATCGGGCTAGTATCTAATGAATATAGTGATGATTTGAGATTGAAGGCCAATTATAACAATAGTACTGGAGGCTATTATGGGATGACTTCTCACTATGACACAGCCATGGTCTATTTCAAACTAGCTTTGAAAGACTACGAAGAGCTCAATGATCAAGAACGAATAAGTGCTCTGTTAAACAACATCGGTATCTGCCAAAAAAGAGAAGGTGATTTTGAATCAGCCCTGGCTACGAATCTGGAAGCTCTCAAGCTCAAGGAAAAGCTAGGTGTCACTGGGGATGATCTAGGAGCTAGTTTCTGGAATCTGGGGATTCTATATTCTGAACTGCTAGATTTCAATGAATCTAATATTTGGTATGATAAAGCGATAAAAATCTATCAGGATTTGGAAATGGAAAGTGAGATGCACATACTGAGTTCTTTAAAAGGGCAAAATTATATGGAGCTAGACTCAATTGATTTGGCAGAGACTATATTCTTAAGGTCGGCCGATTACTTTAAAATTAACAATCAGCCTAATGAGGTTTGCAATGCTTTGATGGATTTAGGTCGAATTTATTTAATGAAAGAAGATTATAAAAAGGCAGAAAGAAATTTAGAAGAGGCCTATGTATTGTCATTGAATAGTGAGGAGGCAGCAATGCCAGGATATGCTGCCGGCCAATTAGCAAAATTGTACCTTGAGACCAATAGACTAAAAAAGGCAGAGCAGTATATTCTTATTTCGATGGAAAATTCTTTTGAACTTTCTTTAAGCAAAAAATTAATCAACGACTACCAGATGCTCGCTAATATTTACGAGAAGCAAGGTCGTTACAAACTTGCATTAGATAAATTCAAACAATATCATATTCAGCAAGACTCAATCTTTGGAATTGAAAAGCTTAAGGCAATGGACGAACTGGCAATCAAATATGAATCAGAGAAAAAGCAAGCAGAAATTGAACTACTAGAAGAAAAAGATAGAATGAGTCGTTTGGAAAAGAAGGGCTTGATGGCAAGTATCATATCCCTCTTGCTAATATTGGGCAGTGCAATTTATGCTTTACGCCAAAGGCTATTGAAAAATAAATTGGCAAAAGAGAAAGTAGCTCAAAGTTTGGAATTTAGTGAAAAACAATTGGCTTCAAAAAAACAAGAATTGACAGCATTTGCTTTGCAGTTGGCACATAAAAATAAAGTACTTGAGGACCTACGAATGAATGTTGAGAGCTTGAAAAGTGGTAAATCTAAGGAAGTACAACGGATTGTAAATAGTATTGAAATTAACAAAAATGATGACGAATCTTGGGATCAATTCAAAAGAAGATTTGCTGCCGTCCATAAAGATTTTGAAAGCCAGATTCATAAACAATATCCAAATATTACAGCCAAAGAAATGAGACTCATGTCTCTGATTAAAATGAACTTAAGCAATAAAGAAATGGCTAATATCCTGAATATTTCTAACGAAGGAATAAAGAAAGCAAGATACCGACTTAGGAAGAAACTTGATCTACAAACAGAGGATTCACTTGAACAAACAATCATCAACATTTAGGCCATGCTATACTATCAATCATGTAGAAAAGTCTCCTATAGATAACAACCTGAATTTCTATACTATTAAAACATTACAACTATCATTGCTTGATATTACGCACAAGAAAGAATGTTCCTTTGGCTTCTTGAGTCAGTGATGTATTAGGATTAAAAACAAATAGCTCAAAACTAAAAACCATATCATCATTCAAGCTCACAGAACCATAAACTGAACTTCCATTGCTTAGGTATTGTGATTCAAAGTTGATTGTGTTTTCTTTAACTTGACCTACAATTACATTACTTGTATTAAGAAGCATTAAACCACTATTGTTTTCTGTAGGAAAAAGTATTACTTCATTTACTTTACTACCTTCTTCGATCTTTATATTACCGAGTTGATCCTGGGGAATTGGCGTACCACCTATTTGAGAAGTACTGGTCCATTGGCTGCAACCCCACCAACCCATAAAACGACATCTACTTTGAGTTTCACAGCTAATGCCTTCATAACCTTCCAAGCAATTACATTCTCCATCAGTAAATTCTCCATTTACACATAATATATTACAGCCTTCACCATAATAATTTGGATGACAAAGGCAGCTTTCTGTTTGTGGATTACAATCCCCATTAAAACAGTCGACACCATAGCAAAACTCTATCTCGCAATTGTCGCCAGAGAATCCATCCGGACAATCACAGATTCCTTCAACACAATTTCCAGGTCCACATTCTACATCTTCGCATAAGTCTTCAAGATTGCATCCTATGGAAAGGCATATCAAAAGAAATAGAAAAAATACTTGTAGTGATTTCATGTATGAATTGTATGCTAACAAAAGTAAGATATATTGAATTAGATTGCTTATTAATGGTATGAATTTGTAAGATTGAATTACTGTGGTTCAAAGGAAGAAGGCTTATTAATACTACACTACTTAAACATAATATTTTTCATTTATAAATAAGGATTTGAAAAGGACTACCAAAGTCGAGCACAAATAAACCTTTGGCATAACACCAAGAAAGTGAAAATCATTTAGCATATCATTGAAATCATTTAGTACTTGATTTTGTCATGTCTTTACTTTGAATATAAATAATCAGCAAAGACATGAAAATAACAAAAGAAATGCATGACAAAGAGCAAATGCAAGGATTAAGCCCAAAAGAATATAGGCATTTGAATTAGGACACAATTCATTTTTTATAGGAATCAACCGGAATAATATATTGAGCGAAAATACCTCATTTGTTTCTTGACCATACTCTATTCCAAAAAATCTTTTCGTAACTTAACAACTAATCATAGGACATTCGTGAGAAAGGATCCACTTATTCCCTTATCGGCAATTTTCGATTTATGAGAAAACAGTTGGCGACACATAATTAAGATGGAAATTGTGGATTTCAGTGATGAGCATATCGAATTTAAGATCATAGACACTGATAGTAGATTGATTAATTCTTATCCTTAGGACTTAATATAGTTTAGCTTAAACTTATAATAGACCGTTAATAACTACATTCTTTTTCACTCACTAGAGCATTGTACTCCAAAGTTAAATTCACAATGATGACAATTCGCAATTTCTCAATTCTTTTCATATTAATTATGACATCTTGTAAATCGACTGGAATTGAAAATCTAAACAGCTCAGTTATTAAGTATGCAGACCTGCCAAGCGCTGTCAAAAAAGTGATGTTCCAAACTGAGTACATCGAGCAAGATGGAAATAAAAAATTGAAATTATACACAGAACTCAATCCAATACCTAAGTATGAATATATAAGCAAACAACATAAAATAATGTCTTGGATTAATGAAGGAGAATTAATTAGAAAATCAGATAAAAAGACATACGAATTAAATTTTAGTTCAGAGCACGGAACTAAGTATGTGGTTCAAGGAGATTATTTGTACGTGCCAAGGCACTACAACATCCATAAAAGAGACAGTCTAAAGTATTCAATTTCAAGATTCAAATTAGATTAATCTCAGTTTATTTAAAAAAAAGGAATATTCCGTAATAGAATATCCCTTTTACATTTCCAAAAAATTACATCAAATCAACTTTTGCAATTAGCCTAGTTCTTTTTGCACTAAATAATAAAATGCAGCTCTGTTTTTCATTCGAATTCCCGACATCTTATCAGCCACAGCTTTGACGCCAGCCATTCCTCTGTCTTTATCTTCAATTCCTAACTTTTTCGCAACAAAGTTTTTGCGGACAGTTTCTAATTCTGACTCATCAGCTCCAGAAACTAATAAAGCATCTTTGTTATCAACAATAAGTCTAAGATTTCCGACCAACTTATCCAACAATTCATCGTCAATATTGCTTACACCACACTCACCTAATTGATTGGTTGCTTGGATTTTTAGCTTCGCTAATTTTTCATTTAGTTCGCTCATTTTAATTGGTTTTTTTGGTTATAAAAAGATTCTAATTTGAGTTTAAGTGCTGGAAGTTTTAATAAATATACCTGAATAGTATACTAGGTAATATAGCACATAAACTTATTAGTAATTGAAAAGTAATTTTCAATTTTGCGATATAATTTATTAAAGCACAAAAAAGGTTGATAAACTAGTATCCTGAAATTTATCCAGTTGGTAAAACCTAAGCGAGACTATGAAATCTATGATGAATGAATCACAAAATTTTGGGGATAAATTTTTCCAGACTTAATTCGAAAAAAACATTGAAAATACCATTTAGTATTTGTCTGTAGAAGATGATGAGTCCTTACATTAGTAATACAAACATCCTATTGTTGTAATTATTTCATCTGATTCAACTAAATCTTCTGAATAATTTCTTTGAGAAGGATGGAAAATAAATGTATGTCCGTCGGTGCTTGAAAAGTGCAGCAATCCATTAACTACTTCATACTTATAGGTGACGGTAGATTCAATTTGT
>CALHKJ010000231.1 GCA_938033975.1 uncultured Saprospiraceae bacterium
CCCGTTTATAAAAAGATTATCATCTTTAATATTCATTTGATACTTATCCGCCAAATATTCTTGAGTCATATAATTGGCAATACCATCAAGGTACTTCTCCCATTTTTCAGCAATAGTAAGTATACCCACTCTAAGAGCGGATGCTGGTCGTGTGAGTGTCAGTGGATAAAGTGATTCAACTTTATCGTCAAAAAGTATTATGTTCTTACTTGCTATCATCAAAAAAAAAGCTCCGATTATCGGAGCTCCTTATTTATTATTTTTATTCAGCGTCTTTTGGCGCCTCATCTGCTGGTGCCTCTTCAGCAGGAGCTGCTGGTTTTTTCTTGCCGAATTTTGCAAATTTCTTGTTAAACTTATCGATACGTCCTGCCGTATCTACAAACTTCATTTTTCCTGTAAAGAATGGATGTGATGCACTTGAAATCTCAAGCTTAATCAATGGATATTCTTTACCATCAGTCCAAGTAATTGTTTCTTTAGTCGGAGTACATGACCTTGACATAAATGCGTGATCACATGAAAAGTCCTTAAATATTACCTGTCTGTATTCGGTTGGATGTATTTCTTTTTTCATTGCTGTAAGTATTCTTTTGAAACTGGAGTGCAAAGATATATTTTTCTTCCTTTTAATGGAGGCTTTTTTTTAAGGAATTCCATAGAATTAGCCAAATTTCAGTCGTTTTTAGTTAAAAATCCCAGTTTCATTGTATTTACATTCTTAAAACTCCCCTAAAACAAGCAAACATGCTCTAAAAACCGCTTTTAATTACAAAAAGCTAATTTATCTAGCCTTTGTCGCATGGTACAATGATAACATATGTCGAATTATTACCCTTGTTAGCATGGACCTTTTATCTTATTTTTGTGTCCTAATAAAAGAACAAACAAATACATGGAGCAATCGCAGGTACTGACTCAAGAGCAAAAAGCGCTACAAATCAATTTGGACAACAATATTTATGGCACATTTGCTGAGATCGGTGCAGGACAAGAGGTAGCAAGACTTTTCTTTCAAGTAGGCGCAGCTGCTGGAACGATTGCTAAAACCATGTCAGCCTACGATAAGACTTATTCAGATGCCATCTATGGTCCAGAACCAAGTGGCAGATATGTATGTAGGTCAAGAATAAACAACATGTTAGAACATGAGTATGGGCTTATGGTAGAGCGTCTGCAGACTGTAAGACCAGACACAAAGTTCTTTGTATTTGCAGATACGGTTGCTGCCATAAATTATCAAAAGACAATTAAAGGTCAGGGTTGGTTAGGTCTTCGTTTTCAATTGTCAGAAGACACAGAACCTAATGACCTTATCATCCATACCAAAATGTTGGATAATGACAACAAACTTCAGCAAGAAGCAATCGGAATGCTGGGTGTCAACATGATATATGGAGCATATTACTATGCTGAAAATCCTGAACAATTGATTACCTCATTAATAGACAATCTTAGAGGCCGAGTTGAAATAGATATGGTGAGTCTCAAAGGACCAGATTTTAGTGAACTAGATCCTCGATTGATTGCATTATACCTTGTAAGAAACCAAATGACAAGTGTGGCAATGTTTGATGAGCATGGTGAAATGACTCACGCTTCTGATCATCTTTATAAAAAACATTTGATGGTTGTAAGAGGACACTATAGACCTCCTACCAAAGTAACACTAGATGTTTTTGAATCAGGCTTTAGCCAATTCAAATCACAACCAGAAGTAGAAAGTGAAAGAGCAAGTCTAGTCGCAGAAATAACACTTGAAAACCTAATCGTTGATGGAAAAACTGATGAAGATGATTTCTTAATGAGAACAAAGATGCTAAATGGCCTAGGTCAGAAAGTATTCATCTCTGATTGTAACAACCATCAAAAACTAATAAACTACCTGTCAGACTACAAGATCAAAAACCTTGGTTTGCTTATTGGTGCACGAGAATTAAATCATATCATCAATGAAAAATACCAATTGAATCAGGACGGTAGGTTATTGGTTGCCTTCGGAGAACTATTCAATAGGAATATTATCATTTATGTTTATCCGGCATATGATGATAATGGCAATTTAATGACAGCAGAGAGCTTACCTGTTCCACAAGGAATACATTTCTTATACAAGCACCTATTGGATTGCAAACAGATAGTACCTATTGAAAACTTCAATAAAGAGCTACTTAAAATCCAACCAAATGTTGTCATCAATGATCTCTTGACAGGTGAAGACGATTGGGAGGACAAGGTGCCTCCAGAAGTAATTAAAGTTATAAAGGAAAATAATTATTTTGGCAGAAGACCAGCTTTAGCCTAACTTTGAGGAATGAATAAACTATCTTTCTTCTTTCCATTTCTTTTATTGCTACTTTGGTCTTGTGCTGACAATAAAACAAATTCAGCAAAAGTTGCTTTAGATGAAGCTCTTCCTCAAAAGACTGAACAGAACAATATCATAGAAAACAAATTGGAAAAGAAAACTAAAACCATATTCCCCGCATTTCTTGATCTCAACTTTGTCATGGGAAAATTTGAACCCAACAACAGAGAAGACTTTGTGAAAATTGATATTGCATATGCAGATCAAGAAGGAAGATATATGCAGAATGATGCCTATGATTCTTTCAAGAAAATGCACGCAGCTGCAAAAAAAGATGGCATCAGTTTGACCATAAAATCTGCAGCCAGAAACTTCACTTACCAAAAAGGAATTTGGGAAAGAAAATGGACTGGGGCAACCTTGTTGGAAGGAAAGGAAAATGCAGCCATCGCCTACAAGAATTATACAGAAAGAGCCATTGCAATTTTAAAGTATAGCTCAATGCCTGGAAGCTCAAGGCATCATTGGGGAACAGACATTGATCTAAATGCGTTTACAAATAGCTATTTTGAATCAGGTCAAGGTAAAAAAGAATTCGATTGGCTTGAAGCCAATGCAAGTAAGTATGGTTACTGCAGACCTTACACAAAATTAGGAACAGACAGATCCAGTGGCTATCAAGAAGAAAAATGGCATTGGTCTTTTAGACCAATATCAGACTACTGCACTCAATTTGCGCAAGAAAAAATAGAAAATGAAATGTTCACTGGCTTCTTGGGTTCGGAAGTAGCGAAACAAATTAACATCAAAGAGAATTATATACTTGGAATTTCTTCAGGTTGCAAACACTAAATTATGGCACTTACACCTTCAAATATGTTGGCCTTAGGCACTAAGGCACCAAACTTTACACTACCAGATACCGTTTCCGGAAACAATATTTCTTACGATGATATTGCAGGTGAGGCTGGTACCGTAGTTATGTTTATCTGTAACCACTGTCCTTATGTCATCCATGTAAACAAACAAATTGTTGCTGTTGCAAATGAGTATGAGGAAAAAGGAATTGGCTTTGTAGCCATCTCTTCCAATGATGTAGAAAACTATCCAGACGACAGTCCAGAAAAGATGACCATTCACGCCAAAAAAGAAGGCTATCCTTTTCCATATCTCTATGACGAATCACAGTCAGCTGCTAAGGAATACGATGCAGCATGCACTCCCGACTTCTATGTCTTTGACAATGAAAAAAATCTAGTATACAGAGGCCGACTTGACGAATCATCTCCTGGCAATGGAAAAGCTCTGACAGGTGCAGACCTAAGAACTGCCCTCGATGCCATGATTTATGACAATCCTCAATCTGATAATCAGATAGCAAGCATGGGTTGTAACATCAAGTGGAAGAAGTGAGAGTCGAGAACCGAGAGCCGAGAATCGAGAGCCGAGATGTAAATAGTCTTAAGCTAATATAATGACCGATCTCACAGCAAGCAAAGCGAGCGGTCCCACAGCGAGCAAAGCGATGCATGTCCCCAGCAAGCGAAGCGATGCGTGTCCCCAGCAAGCGAAGCGATGCGTGTCCCCAGCAAGCGAAGCGATGCGTGTCCCCAGCAA
>CALHKJ010000232.1 GCA_938033975.1 uncultured Saprospiraceae bacterium
GGTTATTCTCAAGATTATCGCCAATCGATTGGCCAATAAACACAGTAGAAGATTTGTTTCATCAAAGTCACAAAAACAAATTGATTTAAAAAAGACAATACATTACTCTCTTCGAAAAGGCGCCGAGATCAATCAGTTCTATTACAAAGAACAACAAAAACGAAAAGTAAATTTAATACTCATATGTGATGTAAGTAAATCCATGGAACTATACAGCCAGTTTTTGATTGAATTCATGTATGGATTTCAACAAGTTGTCTACAAGTTAAGAACCTTTGCATTCAGTACTAGATTGATATCATTGACTCATACACTTCGAGATGGTGATTATGAAAAAGTTTTAAGCAATCTTTCTGAGCAAGTACCTTATTGGTCTGGTGGCACAAGGATCGGACAATCGCTTCAAGAATTTAATGATCGATATGGAAGTAGAATTCTAAACAAGGATTCTATAGTTATTATACTAAGTGATGGCTGGGATACTGGTGATATAGAAGTATTAGAACAATCAATGAAGACTATCCACAAAAAAAGCGACAAAGTCATTTGGCTTAATCCATTGGCGGGCAATCCAGGCTTTAAACCAAGTACGAAAGGAATGCAAGTTTGCATGCCATATATTGATGTTTTCACTTCAGCTCATAATCTGAATTCACTAAAGGATGTTGCAAAGCATTTAAGAAGGAAGAAGTATAAGCCTAGATTTTAGGATTTAGGATTTAGGATTTAGGATAATCAATCTCTTACAGCGGTACTTCTTTTTAATACTCTACATTAAGCTTGATTATAGGGATTCTTTGGATTACTGGGATTCTAACTTTGCTATTTGAAATAGTAAATCTATGGAATCAATCTCTTACTGGGTAGTTTTTCTGATACACTTTATTTTTAAGTAAGAGCCGGACCCGTCTACAAGCGACCGATAGGGAGCGGTCTTCAAGCGAGCGCCAGCGAACGGTCTTCAAGCGAGCATTCGCGAGCGGTCTCTAAGTGAGCGCTCGCGAACGGTCTCCATTACGGTTCTCTTCGTGGAAAGGTATTGTTTTCCATATTGATGTCTACCAATCTTGAGGTTGGGTCAATCACAAGGCCCTTGATTTTTGATAAAGGCACATCCAGTTGTAATGTATAATTGGTATGAGTCCATGGCCAATCTTTTCCAACCTTGAATGCATCATAGAAGCCTTCACTTTCTTTTTCACCTCTCATGATTCTGAGCGGTATATGATACAATTCTTCTTTTCCATTTTCTTTTACAACCAATAGATCGATAGGCATCGGCATCTTCCCTATTCTCTGAAGATTGACACTTGCTTTTCCATCTATGTCTTCAACACCTGCAATTGCATAATCAATAGTATGTGTTGTGTTGATAAAATATTCTCTGAACCAATCTAATTCAAGACCAGATGTTTTCTCCATCACTCTTATGAAATCGTTTGGATTAGGGTGCTTGAATTTCCATTCATCATAGTATCTCAACATACCCTCTTTGAAATGCTTTTCACCAACGATGTATTTGATTTGCTGAAGGAAGACAGAACCCTTTGTATAAGACCCAGCACCATATGCCGTATTGGTTGAATAATGATCTGAATGGGTAATCAAAGCTTCTTCCATGCCTGATTGTGTAAAGCCAGCAAATGATCTAACATTGTTATACATTGGATCTCTTGATGCTTCTCCATCTAAAACTCCTTGCTCTCTTAGGTAGTTCATAACCTGTGTAGAAGCGTAAGTTGTAAAACCTTCATCCATCCAAGGATAAAGCGCCTCATTTGTTCCTAAAATCATCTGGTACCAACTGTGCATCAATTCATGAACTGAAACACCTACCAAACTTTCAAAAGAACGCTCACCTGTAATCAAAGTGCACATCGCATATTCCATTCCTCCATCTCCTCCTTGAAGGAAATAATAGACTGGGTAAGGATACTTTCCAAAGTTTTCGTTGATAAAAGGCAAGGCCGTTGCCATGGCATTGTGAAGCTTGGACCAGTTCTCCTCCGTATTTTGATTCTTTTGGTACATATAATGTAATTCGACTCCCTCTGCTTCTTCAACCAAATGCGTGTATTCTGGATCAGCAGCCCATGCAAAGTCATGAACGTTTTCTGCTACAAAATGCCAGGTTCTTTTTTTCTTCAAACTTAATTTACCACCCTGCTTTTCTGTATAACCCATTCCTATCTTCTTGGCATTCTGCAGTTGACCACTTGCTCCTACCAGATACTTCTTGTCAATCATTATCTTCACATCAAAGTCTCCCCAAACTCCATGAAATTCTCTACCCACATAAGGATGAGCGTGCCATCCTTGGTAGTCATACTCGCATAACTTTGGATACCATTGTGTCATTGAATAGCGGATTCCTTCTTTGTTATCTCTTCCCGTCCTTCTGATTTGAACAGGAACTTGTGCCTCAAAGGTCATTTCTAATTTCACAGTCTTTCCAGGTTCAATTCCTGCCGGCAGGTCTACTTCTAAAATAGTCCCTTCTGTGTGAAATTTACAATTCTTACCATTCATGGTAAGGGTCTTCACTTTTTGATAACCAATTTCCGACTCAGTTAGTTTGCTAATTCTATCACCTACTCTTTTATCAGGATCTGTAATCGTTCTTGATCTTTCATCCATCATACTTCCTGGCTGGAAAGCATTGTAAAAAAGATGATAAAATACCCTGTCTAAAACGTCAGGAGAATTGTTGGTATATTTGATGGTCTGTGTACCTGTAAATTTGTTGGTTTCTACATCAACATCAATTTCCATTTCATACTCAGCTCTTTGCTGCCATCTATCCGCTTGTGCAAATGTGACATTAGAACTAAAAAAGACTGTGATTAGTAGTAAAAATATATTTTTCATCATTTATATTTTAGGCAACTGAATTGCCAATTTCGATTCAAATTTATTGCTTGACACTCTACTGAATGTTTGTATACTTTCTCTTTCTCCAAAAGTAAAATAAGAAGGCAAATAACCATAAAATAATCAAAGGCATTAAGATATTTATAACCTGCCATTTGGTTTTCTCTGTCTTTGTTTTAACCTTATCTAGTAACCTCAACTTAAAATCCTTTGATCTTGCCTCAAGTAAACCAAAATCATCAACTAAGTATTCTATGGAATTAAGTATCAAAGATCGATTGCCCTCATATATTTTATTTTCAAGTTGACTAAGGCCTATTGCACTTATTTGACCTGTATTTGGATCATATTTATTTTTCAGGAAGTCAACATCAGAAATAACAATTTGCTTAGTCGGTAGACTTTTTTCTGTAAAGCTTGTACCAATTTGTTTGAGTACATCCTGACTTTCTGCTGATACACGATTCTTGAAAAATGACTCAAATTCACCTTCCAATAAAACTGCGATTGCTTGTTCTCCTTTATTAAATGCACTTTCATCGGGCTCTACCCTCAGTATTTCAAATGTCAACCTCATTGGGTATATCTGAAATCTGCTATATTCCGAGCTGTGCATTAGCACTTCTTTATTAATTCCATCCTCTCGATCAAGCACCTCAATCGTTGATGGAAATTTAAAGTTTACTGGATTTATATTTTTTACAATGGGTTGATTTGAATCACTATCAGAAACGACATGATAGTACCAAGGAAAAAGAGCCGTCTGAGCCTTTCCTCCTGATTGACCAATGACCTGAGGTATATTGGCACATTTCAAATCTAGAATCAAGTTCTTGGAAACTCTCACACCATATTTAAATAATATATCGTCTAAGCCATGTTCTACCGGTTCAGGAACATACAACTGATTGATATTTATACTATCCAAGTTAACTTTAAAGTTTTCAATCAACCATAGCACCTTCCCTCCATTCATGATATATTGATCAATCACAAATTGTGTCTTTTCTGGTATCGTGGTCTGTGGTGCAGGGACAATCAACAATTGGACATCTTCTGGTTTGAGTTGAACCAAGCTATCAAGATTCAATC
>CALHKJ010000233.1 GCA_938033975.1 uncultured Saprospiraceae bacterium
ATTCTTTCCAAATCAGCCACATTTGATATTAAAAAGGCAAAAGAGAAATTGGCTTACGAAGTGAAACAATCAAATTTGGATGCCTTGCACGAATTTGCAAATTGGTATTTGGAAAACCAAGACTAGAACTATTTTGGGGTAATTTATTTACTTCCTTCTTCTTTTTCTGGTACAACAACAAATCCTTCCATTACTAGAATGATTTCCTTACTGTTGATATTGGTGGTAACGGTTATGTCGGGATTTTGAGCTCCCTCTTTTCCAACACTGTTATACCTTACTGAAATTCTGCCTTGCTCATTGGGCTCAATTGGTATAAAGGGAAAACTAGGCTGCGTACATCCACATGAGGCGCGTGCAGATTTAATTTCCAAAGGAGCACTGCCTGTATTTGTAAAAATAAAATCATAGTCTACAAGATCTCCTTGTTGAATGGTATCAAATACCATTGTCATTTTTTCAAACTCAATAGCAGGATATCCTTTCTTTGATTTCTTGGGACTAGAAGTGCTTGGTTGTTGTTTTATTACTTCAGCTTTTTTAGGTTCCGCTTTTTTTACTTCAACTTTCTGAGCTTCTGGCTTTTTAACTTCTGCTCTTTTGACAATCTTTTCAAACACTGCGTTTTCAAGATTTTTATCTTCATCAGGTTTGGGGCTTCTAGCTTCTAATTCTTGTTGAATTTTCCTCGCAGCTTCTTGTTGTTCTGCAATGGTAGACGCTTTTCTTTTTATTGAATTGTTTTCAGTATGGTCAGATTGATTTGATTGAGATTCTAATGACTCTAGTTTTTTTACATCAAGATCGGATTTGATTGTTACACTAGATGTTGCTTCGTTTCCATCAGAAATAGTTGTGCTTCCAAGAACAGACTCTGTAGTACTAATACTTGCTTCTGTAATTGAATTGTTGCTTTTGTCACTAGCACATGAGCCGAGTAATAGACTCAAGAATAATATGTTCCATTTTGAAATCATGATTCTACATAAAGATATTTTTTTGACGTAGAATTTCTCAATTAGACACCAATAATATCATAAGAAGCCATGTATATTACTTTAATAGGCTAAAACTCCCTACTTTTTGATGTTCTGTCCCCTGACAAGTGTACTCAATTTTGTAGATGTACATGGCTGGAGCTTGCCTTACTCCTTCGAAGAAACCATCCCAGCCTTCTTGTTTGTTTTGGGTGGTAAATACCTTGGCCCCCCAGCGATCATAAATATCAAAATATTCAAGATCAGAGATAATAAAGTCATTACTGATTTCAAATTCATCATTAACCTTATCATCGTTTGGTGTAAACACATTTGGTAAGAGTAAGTTTTCACATTCAATGGCATCTGGGTCTACAACTTGAATATTGATGTTGTCAAAAGCTGTACAGCTTCCATAGTCAATGTTTAATTCGTAATTAGTTGAGCTTATCGGACTTGCTTCTGGACTTTGTAAATTCGGATCATCAAGGTCGGTTGTCGGATTCCAATTAAAATTATTTGTACAGATGCTCCCTGTTTCAATCAACACACTCGATCCTGCAAAAATGGTAGTATCGCTTGTTATAATTTGGTCAGGCTTTCGATCTAAGGATTGGATTTCATTCAGAGAAAGTGGATAATCAAAAATTTGTATTTGATCAATCCTTCCTCGACTATAAGTTTCTTCGATATTCAAGCAAGCCGAGGACCCAACCCTAACTGAATGTCTATCACCCATAACAATATTCTCATTTACATTATCTGAAATGATAAATTGTCCATCGACAGTTAATGAATATACATTATCTTCTCTTGTAAAAACCACTTGATGCCAACATCTATCTGGATCCAAATCTCCAAGTAAAAATACTCCTGTACCAAAATTCTTAGTCATCTGAACATCAATTTGATTGGTCGAAGGCAAATATTTTATTAGAAATAAGGAATCTTTATTGCAGAATCTTTGAACACTAAAAAGAGAATAAGGCTCAGCTGCATCTTCAACCCAGAAGTACATTGAAAAAGTAAAGTCCTTGCTAAGAAAATCTTTCACCCCATTATCGACAAAAATAGAATCAGCTTCTTCATCAAAATATGCTGCATCTTGGACAACTCCACAATCACACTCGACAGTTGGACTAACAATATCATTGTCTAAATCCCCTATAGCGTCCATTCCCGTACAGTCATTAAAATTAATTTCAAAAACAGGGCTTGCTTGACCCGATATTGTCAAGGCAAAAGCTAAAAATGAAATTATTAGTATTAAGTTTTTCATTATCCAAACAAGTTTCCTAAGTCCATGCCGCCTGGCAAAATATTTCCAACACTGTTTTGTGAAGCTTGCTTTTGTTTTTCCAATGCAAGTTGAGTAGTCTTATTTAAAGTTTCTATTAGAAGATCTTCAATCATTTCTTTGTTGTCTGCATGTAGGATTGATGCATCAATATTGAGATCTAAAATTCTATTGTTGCCATCCACTTTGATAGATATATGACCTTCAGTATCTGAAGATTCAATTTGCTCTTTAGAGAGCTCCTCCATCATTTTCTTTTGAGTTTCCTCAAATTGCTTCATTAATCCTTCTAACATGAGCTTGTTTATTTTATAACGAAAGTAATGACAAATTATTTAGTTTATATAACCTGCGAGATGTAAAATACGTAGAGAAGTACTAGCATAACACCCACCCATTGACCAATTTTATTTGTGAGCACAATGAAAGCAAATAAGATTGTCATGACGATCATAAATGGTACCGGAAATTCCAAAATACCTTCTGTGATTTTTAACTCCCCAAAAAATGAAGGTACTGCCATAACTCCGTAAGTATTGAAAATATTTGATCCTAAAACATTACCTACAGCGATTGCATGTTTTCCTTTTCTTGCGGCTGCCATACTCACTATAACCTCAGGTAACGAAGTCCCAAGTGCAATGACCGTTAAGGCAATCATCGAAGGCGCTACACCTAGTTCAGTTGCAATTTTTTCTAAGGCATAAATAGTGTAGGTCGCACCAAAGTATACCATGAGACCACCAAGGATTAGGAGCAAATATTTTTTCGGATCAACTTTTGGTCTTTCTTCATCCTCTTCAATATTTCCGGTAACAGTGCTGTATAAGAAAAATACTAAGGCTACAAGAAAGATAATTGCTTCAACAAAAGTGAATTGCAAATCATAAACGGCAAAGTAGAAAAGTATCGCAGAGATTAATAGCAAGGGGATATCAACTTCCATGATATTGAAGTCTAATTTTATACCCCTTCCAACAATAGTCGTAAGTCCTAGAACCAGCAAAATATTGGCAATATTTGAACCAACAACATTACCTGCAACGATTTCTGAGGTCCCAGAAAATACGCTGGCAATAGAAGTTGCAAGCTCAGGAAGTGAGGTCCCAAATGCGACAATCGTAACTCCAATAATAAAAGGTGAAATGCCGAATGATAATCCAATTTTCTCTGCCGATTCGATCAACCAATCTGACCCTATCAATAAAACAGCTAGACTAACTACAAAGATTATATATATCACTAAATTGAATTATGTTAAGCGTGCAAATAATTAGAAATATCTTAAAATGAAATAAAGTTTTATTCATTCGAGATATGCCAAAAAAAAGCTCAAATTTACAGAAGTAATTTTGCGCTAAATTACTAATTAATTGGCTATCGCATTTAAATCAAGATCAAAGCTATAAATTCATTTTTGAATCAAAACCTATGACAAAAGAAATTGTGCCTGAAACTGCAGAGAAAGAGATGTCCTTTTTGGAGCATCTTGAGGAGCTGAGATGGCACATTATTCGTTCTTTAATTGCTTTATTTGTAGCCGCCATCGTTATTTTCTCCTTGAAGAATTTTGTCTTTGAAAATATCATTTTTGCCCCTAAGCATGATTCATTTGCTACCTACCAATTTTTTTGTGGTATTTCTGATGCTACCTGTTTTAAACCCAAAAAATTTGATCTGATAACCAGAGATATAGGGGAGCAGTTTTTTTCACATATCAAAGTATCCCTTTGGCTAGCCTTGATATTTATGTTTCCTTACGTATTTTATGAATTTTGGAAGTTTATTGAACCAGGTCTCTATAAAAACGAAAAAAAGGCAGCAGGTGGCATGGTCCTAAGTTGTACGACCTTGTTCTTTCTGGGTGTATCCTTCGGCTATTTTGTTATTGTGCCCTTTGCTCTGAACTTCTTGATTGGTTATTCAGTGGGAGCAGATGCTATTAGTAGTCCCACATTGACCAGTTACATCAGTTATATGACCTTATGCTCAATTCCAACTGGATTTTTGTTTCAAATGCCTGTTTTGGTCTATTTTCTCTCTAGAATTGGCTTTATAACCCCTGGAATTATGAGGAAATTTAGAAAGCATGCCATTGTGGTTATAGTGATCTTAGCAGCAGTCATCACACCTCCTGATGTAATTTCCCAATTTTTGATAGGTATTCCTGTACTATTGCTCTATGAAATGAGCATTTTAATTTCTGCAAGAGTAGAAAAAAGGAGAGCAAAGGAGTTAGAATCAGAACAATTAAGTTAACTTAAATAATTAATTAGACTTGTCTAAAAATACGACAAAATCCATTAGAGTTTCCTCAAATATGACCATGGTCATAACACTCTTTTTTCCCACATTAAGCCTGGTATTCTTGGGTTTAATAGCTTTTGTCACCATGTTTTCTGACGAATACTTAGGCCCTTTCCCAACTTTAGTTTATTCAAGATTTATATTCCTAAT
>CALHKJ010000234.1 GCA_938033975.1 uncultured Saprospiraceae bacterium
GCACCTGTGCAACCTTCAAATGGAGAATTCTTGATAGACAGTAGTCTCCCTGGTGGAACGTATATGTTGGTTTATACCTTAAATAGCACTCCGAATCCACCATGCCTTGCGTCTAACTCAATCACCTTTAATATATTTGAAGCTCCTAGTCCAATTTTGATTGATGGAACGACCGTATGTAATTCAAATGCAAGCGGTGATGCAACAACTGTTGATTTGGCTGGTTTGGTTTCAAATGCAGATGGATTTTGGACGGATGAAGCAGGAGCTACAATAACAAACACAGTTGTTGATTTTAATGGTGAACCAGCTGGTTCAGTAAGATTCACATTTAATACCACAGGAGCAGTAGATCCATGTCAAGATGTATCTCCATTTATTACAATAAATGTTGCTGACTGCAATTGTCCTATTATTGGATTGCAAAATCTTCCAGGACCTTTGTGTCAGACAGATGCTGCTCTTACTTTGAGTGATTACTTAATTCCAAATACTGAAGCAGGTGTGTGGTCAGGATCAGGACCTGATCCAAACTTCCAATTGGGAGTTGGCGGGGTGTTTGATCCAACAGATCTTCCTGGTGGAACCTATACATTCAGCTATGCTTTAAGTAATCCAGATCCAAATTGTCCTGTTAATTCTGTCGACTTTATGGTTGATGTTTCTGAATCTTCTGAACTTCCATTTTTAACACAAGTTGCTGTTTGTAGTGTTGCAGATGCAGCATTACCAACATTTGTAGATCTTATGAATATTGATAATACTGAACTAATTGGATTTTCTGGTACTTGGTCATCAGAAGATTATGGACCAATTGCAGATGAAAGCAATGTATCATTTGAAGGTCTTTCGGGATCATTTATTTTTACTTATACAACAAATGATGCAGAAGCGCCTTGCGAAAATGTAAGCACTACTTTATTGGTTAATGTTACAGATTGTTCATGTCCTATTCCAATTCTGATTCCAGGAGCATTTTGTGCTGACGGTCAGATTGATTTGACTGATCAGTATGGCGGTACTCCGCCACCAGGTACATGGTCTTTCGGATCTGGTCCTCAAGATATTACTCTTGATAACACAGCTTTCGATGCGACAAATTTGCCGATAGGTGATTACCTTTTCAATTATACATTGACAGAAGATCCAGGAGATGAATGTGAAACAGTCTTCCCTCTGGAAATACAATTGACTGAAGCAATTGTAGTAGATGCAGGCCCTGACATAAATGCTTGCACGCAAATTAGTAGCATAGGGGAAACTGTCATTAACTTTAATGACATATCAAGTTTGGGAACTTGGAATCAACCAGATAATTATCCAAGCGTCATTGATGATTTCTCAGCAGTGAGTTTTGAAGGTTTAACTATTGGAGACCAATATGTATTTACTTTAATTGGACCAACAGCTGGTACATGCGAAGCTTCTATTAGCTCTATGACAGTTACAGTAATCGATTGTGATTGTCCTAGTCCAATAATCAACTCAACTGCTATTTGTAATGATGAATTTTCAATTAATCTATTAGATCAATTTGATCCCGTGCAAACTGTTGGTACATGGGAATTTGGGTCAGGGCCAGATCAAGTTACTTTAGATGGAACAATTTTTAATGTTGAAAACCTTAGCCCAGGAGAATACATTTTCAATTATATACTTACCGACGAACCAGGGGGGGACTGTCCAGTTTCTTTCCCAATGGTAATAACCGTAGATGAACCAATGGTTGTGGATGCTGGCCCTAACTTAAATGCATGTATGCAAATTAGTAGCCTTGGAGAAGCAATCATCAATTTTGATGAAATATCAAATTTAGGTACTTGGAGTCAACCAGATAATTATCCAAATGTCATTGATGATTTCTCAGCAGTAAGTTTTGAAGGCTTAGCTATTGGAGATCAATATGTGTTTACATTAACTGGAGCGACAGCCGGTACATGTGATGCAACCACAAGCACCATGACAGTCACTGTCATAGATTGTGATTGTCCAACTCCAATAATTACATCAACAGCCATTTGTAATGATGAATTTTCAATTGATCTTTTAGATCAATTTGATCCAGTGCAGACTGTTGGTACATGGGAGTTTGGTTCAGGGCCTGAAGATGCATCTCTTGATGGTACGGTCTTCAATGTTGAAGGCGTAGCTCCAGGAGAATACATTTTCAATTATGTGCTTACTGAAGATCCAGGAGGGGATTGCCCAGTATCTTTCCCATTGGTAATATTAGTTGATGGACCAATGATAGTAGATGCAGGTCCAGACTTTGTTGCATGTAATATGATTAGTACACAAGGTGAAACTGTCTTTGATTTTGAAGCCATTTCATCTGATGGAACTTGGCAACAACCTGGGAATTATCCTACTGTGATTGAGGACTTTTCTTCTGTTTCTTTTGAAGGGATTGATCCCGGCGAATCTTTCACTTTTACCTTGATGGGAGAGCCAAACGGAGTGTGTTCAGCTAAGTTAGATGAAGTAATAGTAACAGTTATAGATTGTGATTGTCCAAATATTGATATTTCAGGAGAGCCTGAATTGTGCAGTACTGGTGATACATACGAAATAGTGTTGAACGCAGGTATAGTTCCTGGTAGTCTTTCAGCCGAGGATATGAATGGTAATCCAGTGAATTTATCAGGAAATGTATTTGATGCTACTGGTTTAGACGAAGGAACCTACATGGTCATATTCACTCCTGATACAACTCCTCCATCAGATTGTCCTCAGACGGATGCAATAATGATTGAGGTTGTTGATCCACCAACAGCTGGTGTAGCTACTGATCCATTGACACTTTGTGAAGAGGATAATATGATTGTCGATTTATTTGCTTTACTCGATGGTGAGTCTGCCGATGGAGTATGGCAAGAAACCAGTGGTAACTCTGATGGGTTTGATAATACAAACGGATCTTTTGATACTGAGGGTGAGGCTCCTGGAGTCTATACTTTCGAGTATTTCTTTGATACTAGCAACAGTCCTTGTGATCCTGTTCAAGAAACAGTGGTTGTAGAGATTGAGGCAACTCCTAATGCAAACGCTGGCAACGGCGGAACCATCGATTGTGATAATTCAAGTATAACATTGGGTGGTTCCGACGGGTCTAGTGTTGGTCCAGACTTTACTTACAGTTGGTTGAATTCGAACGGGGATGTAATTTATGAAGGTACTGAACTTGAATTGGAAGTTCAAAGTGCTGGAGATTTCACCTTGGTAGTGACGAATATTATAACTGGTTGTTCCGAATCTGCAATGGCAACTGTTCAAGCTGATGAATCATTTCCTTCATTTACTTTTGTTACGGATGATATTGACTGTTTCGGTGGCGATGATGGAAGTTTAACTATTGGTACCGAATTATCTGGGACACCACCATTTCAATTTTTCTTGAATGGTCCAGGTGCTAATAATTTGCCACCTACTGATGGTACTGCATGGTTTAATCTAGGTCCAGGTAATTATGATATCAATATGATTGATAATCTCGGCTGTCAGACTTCCCAATCAGCTATTATTGTTGAGCCAGCAGAAGGAGAAGTGTCTATTGGAAATGATGATTTAGAAATTGCAATTGGTGATACTGTTAATCTGAATATTGTAAATGGTTTTGATCTTAATTCCATACAATCAGTAACATGGACTCAAGATGGAGAATTACTATGTGAAGGTCTTTATGGAGAATGTGTGCCTTTATCAATAGAGCCACTGCTAGTGCCAACTTTATATTGTCTAACAATAGTCACAGTGGATGATTGTGTGTTGACATCTTGTAGAACCTTACAAGCTCAGGCGCTTAGAGATGTGTTTTTCCCTACTGTTATGACTCAATTTGAGTCTGATGACGAAGCAAATAAAACATTTTATGTCCATTCAGGAGAATACGTAGTGGGAGTACCTAATTTTTCCATCTTTGATCGGTGGGGTGAATTAATATTTGATTATGGAGGTGAATATGGATATCCAAATGATCCAGAATGGGGTTGGGATGGAACCTTTAACAATGGACAAGCAGCCCAAGGTGTATATGTTTATATGATTGAGGTTGAGTATCAAGGTGGCGATACAGAGGTCTTTACAGGGACAATAACCGTTACCAGATAGAAATTTTAACGTCTAATTACCGACAAACAATCGAATAGTGACATATATTTGCTATTCGATTGTTTGTCTTTAGTCAACATTCGCTAGACAATTCAATTAGCTGACGCAACGTTTGCCGTAGTATTGGTATATAATTTGTGATACAGCTTAAGAATATCTTGAGCAGTAATTTTCTTCACCCCTTACAAAAGTTAATTACACTTAAGATGAGAAACATTTTAATCATGTTCTTGCTGCTTTTCTATGGCAGCACCATAGTAGCCCAGAACTGTCAAGTGAACGGGCCTATTAGCATTAATTCACAGGGGGTTACAGAAATCACCTTTGATGTTAGTGGGCTTACTGATAGTGATCTGAGTGGAGATCAAGCTTTATGCTTGGTTGAAGTCGGATTTAGTCATAATTCTATATCTACCATGGAGATGGATATCACCTCTCCAGCAGGGCAGACAATTCAATTAATAGGACCGGCAAATGCAAATTCACTTGGCTCAACCCAATTTATAAGTTGGGATGTAACCTTTGCAGCTAGTAATTATCCAACTATCCCAGATGATGGATTTGGTGATGTGTGGGACAATGGAAATGCATGGCAGGCGTTTGAAAACTATGACGGTCGATATAGACCATTTCAAGGAAACTTGGAAGATATGGATATGGGTTCAGCAAATGGGATTTGGACAATACGTATCGAAGATTTAAGTCAGTTTGGTAATGGAACATTAGATTTTGTAAAGATTTCTTTTTGTGAAGCCTCAGGTCAATCTTGTAATGCATGTTTTGCAGAAGCTGGATATTTTGATCAGGTGGCATCACAAGTTTTCTGTGTTAACGACCCATTGTTATCCAGTGATTCATACTTCACGGTATTGAATGATGGTGCTAGTTTTAATAATGATATCTACAATTTTGCAATAGCGGATGGAGATGATATTTTAACAATAGGGACAGACCCAGATTTGTCTGCATTAGCTGTAGGGGAGTACACACTTTGTGGTGTAATAAATAGTCAAAATGTTCAGGAAGATATAATAGCATTTACAAGTTTAGATGCATTAGGAGATTCATTTACTGATGGTACTTATTGTGGGGCTGTAATGAGAAATTGTATGCAAATTCGAATTGAAGAGCCTCAATCAACTGAAACAATAACTGAAGAAATATGTCCAGGTGAAGTAATCACAATAGATGGGTTAAATTTTTATCAAACAGTAGATACTACAGTTTATGCTGTAGCTGCAGGAGAATGTAGCTCGGCAAAAAGATATATTGTCAACCAGATAGATGTTGAATCAGTAATCATTTCCAGTACCAATACAATTGATTGTAATGGTTCACTGATATTAAATGGAAGTACCTCTTCTGGATCAAACTATTCATGGACTACAGAATCAGGTAGCTTTGAAAATGTTGGCTCGGGACCTGTAGCTACTATTAATGAGCCAGGGCTTTATTTCTTGGAGGTTAGCAATGGGAATTGTTCTGACATTTCTTCCATTTCTATTTTGCCAGGAAATGATTTCTCAAACACGATAGAACTAACTGCTGATTCGCTTGGATGTAACAATTCAGTTGTTACTATAAATACAAATATTACGGGAGACTATGATTCATTTACCTGGAGTGGGCCAGGAATAAGTGATCCAAATCAACTTAATCCAAATGTGGATGCACCTGGTGTTTATACTATTACAGTAAATAGTTCTGGTTCTGCCTGCGGTGCAACAAGTAATTCGATCGTTGTTGCTCAGTCCAATATGGCAGCAACTCCATTGTTTAATAATCTTGCTCCACTGGAATGTAATGGCTTTGCTCAATTACAAGTGGTCAATCAAATAGATGCTGCAGAAGCAGCATGGACTGATGAAGACGGAGACACATTAAGTACAAATCCAATTGCATTTAATGTTCCAGGGCCTGGAGAATATACATATAGTTATATTGATGGATTTGGTTGTGCGGGTTCTGCTTCAACCAATGTAGAAGCAAATTATAATCCTCTAGAGTATACAGTGACTATTGATTCCTTGACTTGTGGAGATTTTGAAGGCCAGATACATTTAGATATTACAAGTGGAAATGTAGAATCATATTTTTGGATTGGTCCTGCAACCACATTTTTCTTTGATGAAGATCCTGAAATTGAATTTCCTGGAAATTATCAATTGTTGATGACGGGTGCAGATGGTTGTGTAACTAGAGATACTGTTGTGGTAGATTATGATTCTGCAGCATTTAATTTTAATGCATCTGTTCCTAAAATAACCTGTGCGCAAACAGAAACAGAAATTATGGTTTTTGGTCCATCTAATTGGGGTTAT
>CALHKJ010000235.1 GCA_938033975.1 uncultured Saprospiraceae bacterium
ATTACTGAAGCTCAGGGATAGCTTAGAAGAGAAGAGACTTATGAATAGTATAAACTAATGGCTATTGTTTGTCTCTGAATTTTATAATTGATATATCTAATATTGGTCTTTTGACCTAATTCTTCAATTTTTACTCTTTCCTGCTATTTTCTCCCTCAAAATGCCCAAAATCAATGCTTTGAGATGCACTTTGACTCCAACTATTACAAAAATACACTTAAATAATAATAAAGTCAGGTATGATATTCAAACATTAGTCATTTCCTTTGTTTATTGTATAAATAACATCAAATATGAGAATTGCAGTATTCAGAAAAGCCCACTTTAATGCCGCTCATCGGCTATATAATGACAAGTGGAGTGAAGAAAAAAACAAAGAGGTCTTTGGATTGTGCTCAAACGCCAATTATCACGGGCATAATTATGACTTAGAGGTGAAAGTAGTTGGGGAGGTAGATCCTGTTACTGGCTTTCTTATTGACCTAAAGGATCTTAAGGATATAATTAAGAGAGAAGTAGAAGATCGCTTTGACCATAAGAATTTCAATCTAGATACTCCTTATTTTAAGGATAAAAATCCAACATCTGAAAATATTGCCTTTTTAATACATCAGCTATTATCGGATGCTTTGGACCCAAAATTTGAAGTAACAGTGCGTCTTTGGGAAACTCCAAGAAATTATGTGGAATATCCTGCCTAAATGTATAGTAAGGAACCATTTTTGTTATTTATTCTTTTGAAGCGTCTAAATAGGCGTTTCCGTGGTATATTTACATAACAACAAAATTGATGCACCTTTGCAAGTAAACGTTTATCAATGGGTAGTACCTCTAATAGCCTTATTCTATGTAGTAAGGCTTGTCAACCAATATAAGGTTAAAAGGAGGCTAATAAAGGGAACCATCTTCTGGTTCATCTTTTGGGTATCCATTAGTATACTTGCCATCATACCTGATAAAATCACAATTGGACTTGCCAATGTCCTTGGATTCAAGGATAATGTAAACGCAATTATCTTTGTCGCCGTATTCTTCCAATTCTTATTCCTTTACTATCTTTCAAACACAGTAGAAAGACTTGAACGTAAGGTTACTGAGCTTGTTCGAAAAATTGCCATCGAACAATCCTTAGCAGATGAAAAAAAGAAAGAATTGATAGAATCTGATTTTGACTAATGAAAATACTTTTTGTCCTAGAAAACCACTACCCAAAAATTGGTGGTGTTGAGACCTTATTTAAAGATCTCACGGAATCGCTTGCGAGCAAAGGACATACCATCACTGTTTTAACAAACAAGTCACCTGGAGATAAGCTTCTTGCCAAAGAGTCTTATATGCCCAATCTTACCATCATACGGAAGAATTTTTTCAATAGATACATTTTTACATTCTTCGCTTGGATTCCTGCATTTTTTCTAGCTAGGAAACATGACATCATTCATACCACATCTTACAATGCCGGCCTGCCTTCTTTCATAGCCGGAATGCTTACCCGAAAAAAAGTTATCATAACCTTTCATGAAGTATGGGCCAAGATGTGGTTTTCACTTCCACACTTTGGTAAAATAAGTTTATACTTCCATTACCTCTTTGAGCAATTACTATTGAAGCTCAACTTTCATAAATTTATTGCTGTCTCACAATTTACTGCTGATAGCCTTTCGGCAAATGGAATTTCTTCAGATAGAATCAAAATGATTTATAATGGATTGGATTATACTGAATTCGAAAATATAGAAAAGCTTGAACCAGGAAATTCTAAATTTACTTTTCTCTATTATGGCAGACTCGGGATTTCTAAAGGATTGGATATTCTAATCAAAGGTGCTTCTTTGGTAGAAAAAGATTTCTGTCTAAACATAATTGTACCGCTCGAACCAAAAACGCTTTTGGATGACTTAAAAACTAGGATTAAAGAAAATAAGCTAGAAGATAAGGTTGAGCTATTTCACGAATTATCATTTGATAAATTAAAATCAAGAGTTTCTTCTGCAGATACAGTTATCATTCCATCTTATAGTGAGGGCTTTTGTTTTACGGCTGCAGAAAGTATTGCAATGGGTGTTCCCGTTATTTCTTCCGGCAACGGAGCACTAGCTGAGGTAGTTTCAGGTAAGCACTTAACGATGAAAACTTTTGACGCAGATGGTTTGGCAGTTTGTATGGAAGAAGCAATGAAAGGTAATTTTGATCGTACAGAGTTAAAGAAATTCATGTTAAAAGATTCTGTCAACAATTACATTGATCTTTATACTAACTTAAGCTAGAAATATGAAAATTGTAATTCTTGCAGATAGTATAACTACCCAAAATTCTGGAATTCACCATTACGGATTACAATTTGTTGAAAGACTCTTAGCACAATATCCAGAAAACGAATACCATATAATTGCAACAAAAATAATCGAGCAATTTGATGTACCGCAAACAGTCGTTCCTTTGAGAAAATTTCCAATGCATCTCAGATTTAGACAATTGTTTTCTATTCCAAAAGTGGTAAGAAAACTAGTGCCAGATCATGTCATTGAACTTGCCCACTTTGGACCATTCGGATTGAATTCGAAGATAAAAAGGACAACAATAATTCATGACCTGACTCCAATATATTTCCCCGCCTATCATTCTCGTCTAAGTTATTGGATGCACAAAATATTAATGCCTAGCCTAATAAAAAAAGCAGACTCAATTGTTGTAAACTCTTCGCAAACAAAAGAAGATGTGGTAAAATTTGAGAGTTCTTCTAAAAGTAAATTAAATACAATTTTTCCAAAAATTAATATCCCATCAACTTCAAAGGCTGCAAAACTTGCAACAGGTAATTACTTATTGAGCGTTGGGACGATCGAGCCAAGAAAAAATTACAAACTTTTAATCGAGGCATTTAAAACCATTGGAGAAAAGAATAAAGAGATCAAACTGATCATTGTTGGGCAGATGGGTTGGAAAATGGATCACTTTCAAAAGTTGATTGACCAACACCCATTTAAAGAAAGAATAATTATTACAGGTTTTATTTCTAGAGAGGAACTATGGTCTTATTACGAAGGCGCAAGTGTCTTTGTGTTTACAAGTAATTATGAAGGCTTTGGCATTCCTGTTTTGGAGGCATGCTATCATGGCCTACCCTTAGTTTTGTCTGTCGTACCTACCTCAGAAGAAATTGCATCAGATGCAGCAATTTATTTCAACAAAGAGAATCCTAAAGATTTAGGCGATAAGGTAATTTCTTTATTGGAATCGAAAGATTTGTTAGAACAAAAAGGAAAACAAGCAAAAGAAAGGTTTAAGATAATTTCAGATCAAGCCAAAATTCAATTGACAGATTGGTACAAGCGAATTAGCTAAATGGATTGAACAATTTTAGTAGCATCCCCAGACCCGTTTGAAAGTTCTGACCCTTACTCATAGTATCTGCAGTGTATTTAACATCAATTGGAATTTCTCCAATTTTGGCTTTATGAATTTTTGCCTGTTTGATGATTTCAATACAAAATTCAAAACCATCAAAACTAATTTCTAATTGGTTGGCAAACTTTTGACTCATTGCTTTCATTCCTGATTGACTATCAGATAAGTATACTCCAGTAATTAAAAAGCTAATTAAGTTTCCAAAGAAATTATAAATCAATCTCATGAATGGAATGTCGTTATGTTGTAGAAATCTACTTCCTATCACCAAGTCCATTTCATTATCCTTTAGATGATTAACAAGGCTAAGGATATTCTCAGGATTATGCTGACTATCGGCATCCAAGGTAACAACATACTGAGCTCCACTTTTTATAGCATATTTGACTCCAGTCAATGTTGCAGCTCCAGGCCCAAGATTTATGATATGATCCAGGACGACAATCCCTTTATATTTATTAACAACCTCTTTAGTGTTGTCATTACTACCATCATTTACTACAATAATATTCTTAATACCTTCCATTTGAAGAGTAACAAGTACTGGTTCAATTCTAGTACTCTCATTTAATGCAGGTAATACTGCATAAATAGATTCTAATGGTATGTCTATCTTCTTATTTTTCAATCTAATTGTAGAATTGCGTATGAGCCCGCAAAAATTTGTTTTCCAAAAATAGCATAATATCTATTGGTTTGCCCTGTATTTGGGTTATTTATCTCGACAATTCTATTGGTATTAATCAATTTAGTCCTTGGGTTATCTTTTATGAAATTCATAAATGATGCATATTTCTTTGACAATGATCGATTGCCCGTTTTATCAATAGTAACGGTATTGAAGTCTATAATTAGGTATTTAAAACCTGATGCTTTAAAAACTTCTACCAATTCGTTTTTATCTGGATATTTCTCTATTAAAGCATTGTATAGTCCCAATTGGTTATCTGCTTGTACTCTTTGATGATTGTTCTCTAAAAAATACTTAAAACTTGTTCCAACTTGGTAAATCTTTGCCTCTGAATCTCTGTTGATTTTTTCAATCGTATCATAAAAACCTGGATAAAGCCGATCTAACACATCTTTCTCAGACTTTGCTCCACTAGAATAATCAAATAAAATTGGATGGAAAGGTCCAACACCTCTCAATGGTGCTTGTGTACCGCCATTTATATTTCCTACACGTAGAACAAAACTCATCGTTATCCATATAATTGACATAGTAATAAAAGATAAATTTATCCACTTGTAGTGAAAAGGCTCACGTTCCTTTAGCTTCTTGAGCATCAAAATAATAAGCGTAAATCCTAGGCTAAGCATCAAAAATCCATACCAAATAATTCCTGAAGAGAGGACTAACCAAAAGAAAGAATAATTAAAAAATAAAAAGCCGACTGTGATAAGTGCATTTGATTTTCGATCCTTTAAAAAGGTATACATAAAGTAGCCAGTAAAAACAAAAAGCAAAAGCAGAAATGGATATGTAAAGTGATCTGTCTGACCAGTTACTTTCTCCCCTATTACTTTAAATGGATAGAATAACTTATTCGTTACTGTATACATCTTACTCACAATCGTGGCAACAGGCATAGTTGAGAAATCTTCATTAAAGTTCTGAAGTATAACACCATTATCTGTTTTAACACCTTGACCTGTGATTGGATTGTAGATATAAGAATTAGAAGTTGCAATGAGAAGCATTGAAATGCATAGTAATGATATTATTATAGCAAGGATTTTACTTCGATGCCGAATTAATATCACAAAAATTAGAGGTAAAAACATCAAATACAAAAAGCCAATATCAACAAAGTTGGCAGTAAGGTTTACATTTACACTGCTATCATAAGGCAAACTTAAATACCTAAAAAGCAAATCTTCATATCCTATATATCTTTGAATTTCCTCTTTCTTGGCATCTGCTTTATCAACATGACTTAGCTCATCTTTCTGCGCATAACTAGTCTCTGTAGAACCAACAATAAATACACACAACAATGCGAACACTGTCAAGTATCTAAAAGCTTTTTTATATTTTAATATCTGGGCTATCACCTACTCTTTATTATTTTTACCTCTCTTCGTCTTATTATAATTCTGTATCATCTTTTGCGTTGTAATATCTGGCCCTGGATTATCACCCATGATGATTTTATTAATACTGATACTAGAAGAATTATCCATATAATTCTTAAGCATCCAAGGCATAAAAACAAATAATGAGACTAGAGTTAGAATTGCACTTGTTTTAAACGAACTTATAAATGCTAAGCGATTCTGCTTTAATGCTAATCCAAAAAATAAAATTCCTAATACAAGAACAATATATTTCAAATATGAAATTCCAAGATGGTATTCTCTTAATCCACTCACATCATCCAGTCTTCCAATAAAGACAACGAATAGTGTAAAAAAGAAAGCTGCTAAAAATCCAAAGTATCCACAATATAATGTCCACAACATAATCACAGTTGCAAATAGCATATACAAATGAGTTGCTTTAACACCCAAAGCAAAGCCTGAAAAAATTCCTAAAAGGATGAAAAGTCGAATTAAGTTTTTGTCAGTTTTAAAGTCTTTGGCAACCTTTATTTTGTCAACTATATCAATCAATAATAAAACAGAACATAGTTGCACAAACAAAAGTCCAAAGTCTATCTTTTGCTCTACATAAAGTTGATTGAAAATCGCAGGTACTGTGCACAAAAGCAACAATACAAAAATCGATTCATTCAATTTGAACCTAAAATAATTTCTACAAATCTCCCATATCGCCCAAAGAGATAATAGAAAACCTGAAAAAGATATTAGTAATGTAAGAGATATATTTTTGAAAGCAATATTTCCTATAGCCATAAATAATGACCAAGAGTATGGTTGAAAACCTTCTACCAAACCATTATAGTCCTCCAATAATTTGGAAATATTTACATAGTAATTTCTTGAATCAAATCCTGAAGGAAAAGGTCCCATGCAGGACAAGAAATTGATGGTGATTAATGTAATTAGTCCAACAATTAAAACTCCGGTCAGGTAATTAATTTTTGAGTCTTTCTCAAAAATATTACTTATTGAAATTTGTCTTAAAATAACCAAATTCTTCTTCCAATTAATTACAATTGGGATAAGTAAAAGTGGTAATAAAACGAAATTGTACAACAATCCAACAATTGCTAAAATGAACATCACAAAAGTAAAAAGCATGATCCCAATAACAACGGAGTAAATGTTCCTACTAGATTCCCTAATATCAAAATCTACTATCCTTAACGCTTGGTAACCTATTGAAAAAACAGAAAAGAAAATAAAGCATAACTCAAAAAAGTTAATCAATGCGTTTCCTGTATATGTGAGGGCATGAATAAAAACAGATTGTCCTTTATTCAATCTAGCAACAGACCCTTCAGCAAATTCTGTAAAAGAGTAGGTGATAGAAATCGAAATTAGGGTGGCAAGAAAAAACATTGATAACCCAGAAAATAAAAGGTTTAGCTTTTTAGCCTTTACAAAATGATAAAGCGCTGCCATGCTCACTCCAAGAATACCAAGGAACACAGTGAAATTTATAAGCTTAAAATTTTCAAAAGAGAGACTATAAAATGGATGCTTGTTCCAATAGTCTAAAAAAATGAAGACTATCCAGATTACACCGAGAATAACAATTGGAATCTCTTTTAGGGCTAATGATTTCATTTAAAATTTGCTGCTATACTGATTTCATTAATCAGGTTGAAGGATATTGTCAGCCAAATCGAAAATCAAATTTACGCATTTATACAGATTAGACTACATTTGTAACTAAGTTTAAAATATTTATCACCAACTAAATGGCTGATTCTACACAACATTTAAGTTCGCATAACATCAGATCTACAGAAACACGTGTAGCCGTATTGGATTTATTTCTTGAAAACAAACAAGCACTTTCCAAACAAGATATCGAAAGCAATTTGCCTGGTCAAGATAGAATTACCTTATATAGAACACTGAAAACCTTTGAAGACAAAGGACTTATACATAAAGTTTTTAACTCTAGTAATAAGCTAAAATATGCTCTTTGCTCCGAATCTTGCGGTCATGAAGAACACAATGATCAACACATCCATTTCGAATGCACTGTGTGCAAGCAAACTACCTGTATAGAAGAAGTGCCTCTACCTAAAATTGAGCTTCCAAAGGATTATTTGGTCCAAAAACTTGAGTTAACCGTTTCTGGTCTTTGCAATAATTGCAAATAGTTCATATTCCACTTAAAAAGTATTATATTTGCAACAATGTTGCACAAACGTATAGTCAGAACAGAATTCTTAGGCATACTAATATCTCTAATATGCGCCATTCATTGCCTAGCAATGCCGGCAGTTCTTATATATCTAGGTAGTTCTATCAATGAACATGCCCATGGAGCTTTCGATATTAGCATTTTACTTTTGGCAAGTCTATTTATGGCCTATACATTCAAACAAAGCCTTAAAAAGGCACATTTCTCCAAAATCCTACTTTTAACCTTATTGGGAGCTCTTACCTTTCTTCTTAGCTTTTTTGTAATCACACCCTTTAACCATTATTGCTTTGTTGGCGGTAGCATCTTTTGGTTAGTTGCTCATTTTATCAATTACAGAACCCATAGCGATCAGCTAAAAAATGTTTAAGACATTTTTTAATTCGGGTTTTGAGCATATACTTGATATCAATGCTTATGATCATGTGCTCTTTATCATTTCCATTTGCCTTTTGGCAAATTTCAAATCTTGGAAAAAACTACTTGTCTTAGTAACAGCTTTTACTATTGGACATTCACTCACTTTGGCTTTATCGGCTTTAGAAATAGTTACCATTCCTGCGATTATCATCGAAACAGCAATACCTATTACCATCATACTTTCCGCGATTGATAATATCTATCAGGCTGGCAAAAATGAATCATTTAGCCCAAAGTATTTTCTAGTTTTAATTTTTGGCTTTATTCATGGAATGGGCTTCTCAAATTACTTCAAAGCATTGCTTGGAAAAGAAGAAGATATTGTAGGTCCGTTATTTGCATTCAATGTAGGAGTAGAGGTCGCTCAACTTTGCATTGTCGCTCTCAGTTTAATTGTACTATTTGTTTTAAACCGATTGAATGTAAAACAAAAACATACAACGATTATTGGTTCTTGCTTAATCATTGCAATCTCTCTTTTCTTGCTCTTTAAGGTACTTACGCAAGGCTAAACGACTCATTATATTATCAAAAGAAAATATATATTCTTTTTTTAATGTGTTCTTCATAATTTATATATATTGCAGTATAATAATCGTCCTAAAGATTATTTGTCCTAAAGTAACCTACTGATTATCAGTAGGTTTTTTATTTTGAGCTAGTTTGATTACTATGACAAAATCATTGCATTGTTTGGCTCTTATATTTCTCAGTTTAAGCCTTTTGGCTTTTAACGGCGAACAAAGACTTTCCAAAAAAAATATCATTGCTTTATTTCCGACAGAAGATCATAGCTTATTATTAAATGATCTAAATGGAAACATATTCCAATTCAATGGCACTGAGGTATATCAAATAGAGTTTGAAAACAATGTAGATTCTCCCACTAGGTTTTTGATTAAGAATCAAAATTTCACTCTTTATGCTTCCGCAAATTCAGTCTTTTATTTATC